>JAUNCB010000043.1 GCA_030526765.1 Bacillota bacterium | reverse complement strand
CATATATGATGGATAAGATCGCAGTAAAAGAGGATGAATATAAGCTCAAGATCATTGACAAAGCAAAGAAAATGGGCATGGATATGGGGGCGATGGCAAAACCCCTCATGAATGAGCTGAAAAAGAAACAGGTCAGCTTCCTGACCACCACACAGCCTACGCTGATGGAAGGCAGAAAGCTGTATGTGAAGATCGGCGAAATGCCTATGTTCGTTTCTGCGGATTATGTGATCTGGGCAGGCGGCGGCACATCCTGTGTGGATAGTGAGCTGACCTTCTGGCTGATGGATGAACGCATGAGTTATGTGATCGTGGGAGATGCCAACGAGGTGGGCGACGGCGGAAATGCCATCCATAACGCCTACGATATCTTTACTAGAATGTATCTTGCCTGAAAAGTTGTGTATTTTGTATTCATTTCCCTTGTAAATGAAATAATTTTCAGCAGATATTGTCAAATGGAACAGAGTGTGTTATATTGAGAACAAGTGTTAAATAATTGCCAAAGTAGGGCGTTTTTCGACTTGGCAACGAAATAAATACTGAGAAAATCAACCATTTTTCTTATGAAAGGAAGCGGAATTTATGGATTTTATCAAAAGAACATGGGCAGAAGTAGATCTGGATGCACTGGAATACAACATGAAGAGCATCAAATCTAAAATGGCTCCCAAGCACAAAGTAATGGGTATCGTAAAAGCGGATGCATACGGTCACGGTGACGGCTTTGTATCCCGTAAGCTGCAGGCAGGCGGCTTCGACTGGTTTGGTGTTTCCAATATCGAAGAAGCAATCAGCCTGAGAAACGAAGGAATCACAAGACCCATCCTGGTTCTGGGTTATACACCTGCTGACTGTGTAAAGATCATGTCCGATTACAGCATCACAAATGCGGTTGTTGGTATGGAGCATGCAAAAGCACTGCAGGCAGCAGCAGAAGCTGCAGGTGTGATTATCGATGTTCATGTAAAACTGGATACAGGTATGACACGTGTAGGCTTCCAGACAGATGAAGTAAACTTTGGTCAGTCTCTGACAGATATCATGGAAGTTGCAAAAATGCCTAATGTAAAGATCACAGGTATTTTCACACACCATGCAGTAGCAGACTCTTATACAGGCGATCATCCCGATTTTACAAAAATGCAGTTTGAACGCTTCGACAGAATGGTTTCCGCTCTGGAAGGCATGGGCATCAATGTAGGTCTGCGTCACTGTGCAAACTCTGCAACAACCATTGCTTATGCAGAAAGACATATTGATATGTGCCGTTCCGGTATCATTACATACGGTCTGCTGCCCTCCGGTGAAAACGAAGGTATGATCGATCTGAAACCTCTGATGACAGTAAAATCCACCATTGGTCTGGTGAAAAAGGTTCCCGCAGGCGCACAGCTGTCCTACGGCAGAACATATACAGCAGAAACAGAAAGAGTGATCGCAACAGTTCCCATCGGTTATGCTGATGGTTACAACAGAGCACTGTCCAACAAAGCAAATATGATCGTAAATGGTCATTATGCACCCGTAGTTGGTCGTGTTTGCATGGACCAGCTGATGATCGATGTTACAGGTATCCCCAATGTTGAAATGGGTACAGAAGTAATCGTTGTTGGTACAGATGGTGACAAGCATGTTACATTTGATGATCTGGCAGCGATCCTGGGCACAATCAACTATGAACTGCCCTGCGTAATCACAAAACGCGTTCCTCGTGTATACAAGGAAAAAGGTGAAATCGTTGGTGTTGTAGACCACGTTCTGCACCAGTATAAATAATCTGCTTTTGCAGTATGAAACAGAAATAGAAAAGCGGTAAGTCCTCTCGGGACTTACCGCTTTTTTCCTTGCCTTAAATCATTTATTCATATTACGGATGTGCATATAAACTGTATTCTTGGAAATGCCAAGATGATTTGCGATGGTGATGACAGAATCCTTTAGGTTGAAGATACCCTTCTGATACAGAATGGAAACGATTTCCTTATTTTTATTGGAGGAGGAGATGGAAAGATTGTCATACACTGCTTTTTTTGCTTCCTCCAGTGCATTGAGCATCAGCTCCTCTGCGTTTTCCACGAAGGTTTCGGAGATGTTCTCATTTTCTGTTTTTGCAGAAGGCGTGAAATTCTGCAGCAGAGAGAGCAGGGATGCTGTCAGATAATAATTGATGCAGAACAGACCGATGATATTTCCCTTTTCTCCTTCGATGGCGGAAATGGACGCTTTGAATGCATCCCCCCGTTTGTTTTTTGCAAAATAGGTCACATGACGCAGGGTAGGGGTTGCCAGCATTTTGTTGACAAAGGAAAGGGTGACCTCGGAAATGGGTGCACCGGTATGTCTGCCGGAAAGGTGGCCATTGACGATTTTAACGACGGAAGAATCCAGTCTGGACAGATCATGGACAACGACCTCGCAGTTTTCTCCCCAGAATTCGGCTGTTCCCTCTGCGATAGTAAAGTAAGAATGCAGAGTGACCTTATCATGGTCTGTCAGGATGGCAATTTTATTTTCCATATCAGTACCTCCAATCATATCCGATGGGATTTTTCAACTATAATAGCAACAGTATACATGAGATGGATGCATGATTTCAAGAGAAAAAAGCAAATGAATGAAAAATTTTTCAGTTTTTTGCAAATCATATCACTGTGTGTAAATAAATGGAAAAGAAGGTGTTTTTATCCAATAAAGGGGCCGTTAAGAAATCTTCGTCAAGTGCATTTTAACGAAATATTTACAGCATCCTGCCCTATAATGCAGATAGAAAGATTCATCAGGGAAAGGAGTGGGGCGAATGGATAGAAAGGTACTGTACACAAAAGAACTGAGCCATGAAGCGGGCATATTTGAACTGGAATATGCATTGTTGGAATGTCCTGCTCAGGAAGGAAAGGTTTACGGTGTTTCCATAACAAAGAAAACGGGGGAAGGCTGTCCCGAAGAGGAGCTTGTGGAAGGGATCACAGAGGATTGTGCGGCAGCGGAGCAGTTTTTGAAAAAACTGGCGGATGGGTTCGCATTTCCGGTTACGTTGACTGCAATGTGCGATGATTTTTTATATGAAGCATGGGAATAGGAACAGGCAGTTTCCTGTGAGGAAGCCGCTGCTGTGGAAACAGCAGCGGCTTTTTGTATGAATTGGAAAAAAAACAGGGGAATTTATGAAAGATTTCTCTGAATCGGGGAAGGTAAAATCGTTGCAAAGAAAAGACTGCACCGTTATAATGAAAAAAGATTGAGTATGAAAACATAGATAATGATATAAAATGCAGACGTTACCTGATACGAGAGAAAGGAAAAATCTATGGACAAAAAGGTTTCCGTACCCGAAATATTCGGGATCAATGTATTCAATGATGCAATGATGCGTGAGCATCTGCCGAAGAAAGTATATGAAGAACTGAAAACCACCATTGAGCAGGGGGCACTGCTGAATTCCGAAATTGCAGATATCATTGCCAATGCCATGAAGGACTGGGCGATCGAACGAGGGGCAACACACTATACTCACTGGTTCCAGCCCATGACAGGGATCACAGCGGAAAAACATGATTCCTTCCTTGCGCCTCCTTCAAATGGCAGGGCGATCATGGAGTTTTCCGGCAAGGAGCTGATCAAAGGGGAATCCGATGCTTCCTCCTTCCCTTCCGGCGGTCTGCGTGCGACATTTGAAGCCCGTGGCTATACAGCGTGGGACTGTACCTCTCCTGCCTTTCTTCGCGAGGATGCAGGCGGCATCACTCTGTATATTCCGACGGCTTTTTATTCCTATACAGGGGAAGCGCTGGATAAGAAAACACCCCTGCTGCGTTCCTGTGAGGCGGTTTCCAGACAGGCAATGCGTATCGTTCGCCTGTTCGGCAATACGCAGGCGAAGAAGATCACCGTCAGCTGTGGTGCGGAACAGGAGTATTTCCTGATCGACAAAGACCTGTATCAGAAAAGAAAAGACCTGATTTTTGCAGGACGCACGCTGTTTGGTGCAGCACCTCCCAAAGGGCAGGAAATGGATGATCATTACTTTGGCAGCATTAAGGAAAGAATTGCCTGCTTCATGCATGAGCTGAATGTGGAGCTCTGGAAGCTGGGCGTTCCAGCAAAAACACAGCATAACGAAGTAGCACCTGCACAGCATGAGCTGGCACCTATTTTTGAAGACTGCAATCAGGCAACAGACCATAACCAGCTGATCATGGAAGCGATGAAGCGTATCGCAAGCCATCACGGGCTGGCATGTCTGCTTCACGAAAAGCCCTTTGCAGGTGTAAACGGCAGCGGTAAGCATAATAACTGGTCTCTGGGGACAGATGACGGGGTAAACCTTCTGGATCCCGGTAAAACACCCCATGAAAATGCCCAGTTCCTGGTATTCCTCAGCGCTATCATCAAGGGTGTGGATGAATACCCCGAGCTGCTGCGCCTTTCTGCTTCCAATCCTGGGAACGACCATCGTCTGGGCTCTCAGGAAGCGCCTCCGGCTATCGTTTCCATCTTCCTTGGGGATCAGCTGCAGGATATTTTTGATCAGATCGAACACGGGGAAGCAACAAGCTCCCTGCAGGGCGGCAGAATGCGTGTCGGCGTAAACACACTGCCTGCGCTGAAAAAGGATGCAACAGACAGAAACAGAACCTCTCCCTTTGCCTTTACAGGGAATAAGTTTGAATTCCGTATGCCTCCTTCCTCCGGTTCTATTTCCGGTCCGAATTTTGCACTGAATACCATTGTGGCAGAGGAACTGAGAATGTTTGCCGATGAGCTGGAACAGGCTGAGGATTTCAATGCGGCTGTGCATGAGCTGGTACGCAGAACCTATGTAGAACACAAGCGGATCATTTTCGACGGCAACGGCTATTCCGATGAATGGAAGCAGGAGGCTGTGTGCAGAGGCCTGCCGAATATTACAAACTCCATTGATGCCGTAGAGGCATTTACAGACGATAAAGTTGTGGAGCTCTTTGGCAGACATGGGGTCCTGAGCAGACTGGAGCTGCAGTCTCGTGCGGAGATCAGATATGAAAGCTATGTGAAGCAGATCAATATTGAAGCAAAAACAATGATCGACATTGCCTCCAAGCAGATCAGACCTGCTGTTGTGAAATATGCAGGGGAAGTGGCAGGATCCGTTGTGGCAGTCAAGGCTGCAGGAATGGACGCTTCCGCAGAGGAAGAACTGCTGAAGGATATCATGAATAATCTGAACCTTTTCCATGAGAAGCTGAAGCTGCTGATCGAGGTAACAGAACAGGCGAACCTTCTGAAAGGGGACAGCAAGTCTCAGGCGATCTTCTGCCGTGACTATGTATTCCAGACCATGAAGGAACTGAGAGAGCCTGCGGACAGACTGGAAATGCTGGTGAATGAAGATGTGTGGCCTTTCCCTACATACGGAGAACTGCTGTATAATATCTGATATTTGTATGACAAGATTGGTATAAAAACAGAAAAGCCCTTGCTGCCGCAGGATGAAAAATGCGGGAAGCAGGGCTTTTTTCGATGATTTCGGCGTTTTTTGAACACATCCCCTTGTTTTTATTTGTAAGACAAGTGGCAAAATCGAAGAAAAACGGCGTGGTTTTCTGTTGAAAGTTATCTAATTCATACAAAAATACTTAGGAAACAATGGAGGGTTACACTGATTTTTGATCAGAAAAATGTACTTTTTTTGAAAAAGAAATGAAAAAACAACAGAATTTCTTGCAACCGATAAAAAGTTGCGCTATAATGTACTGAGGTTCCTTATGGATTTTTTTAGAAAATATCTAAATTCCTGCAAAAGAGAATTTCTGTTTTCATAAAAAAGTTCCATAAAGAACACCGGCAGAGCCTTTCCTTGAAGCAGGGGGAAGGGAAGCCGGAATAGAAACTGTATGGAGGAGATTACATATGGTAACTGATGACAAGAGAATCAGAATTATTACAGGTCACTACGGCAGCGGCAAGACAGAATTTTCTGTCAATTACATCAAAAAACTGCGCGAAAGCGTGGAAGGTAAGGTCGCAATCGCCGATTTGGATATCGTAAACGTTTATTTCCGTTCCCGTGAGAAAAAGGCAGAAATGGAAGAGATGGGCATTCAGGTGATTGCATCCAATCTGGATACAGCAGTTGCAGACGTGCCCGCAGTTTCCGGCGCAATGACCATGCCCGTTCAGAACAAGGAATATCAGTATCTGATCGACCTTGGCGGCAACGATGTCGGCACTCTGGTGCTGGGCAGAATCAAGCCTGTGATCGACCACTCGGAAACAGACTTTTTTATGGTAGTCAATGCATATCGTCCCGGTACCTCTACACCTGAGGGCATCATTGAACAGATGGAAATTCTGGAACATGCTGCAGGGATGAAGGTGACAGGCTTCGTCAACAACACAAATCTGGTAAGAGAAACGACAGGGGAATGTCTGCTCTACGGGGATGCGTTATTGAAAGAAGTTACAAAACGCACAGGTGTACCTGTGAAGTACGTAGCCTATGTCAAGGAACTCTTGACAGAGGATGTACCCGAAGGACTTTCTGGGGAACTGTTCCCCATGGAGTTTAATATGAGGAAAACCTGGATGTAAATTCAAATATTTATGGAGGTGTATTTTGAATGGCAAAAGGTAAAGTAACTATCAATGAAGTAATCTGTAAGGGTTGCGGACTGTGTGTATCTGTTTGTCCCAAAAAGGTACTGGATCTGTCCAAAACAAAAATCAATCCCGCAGGTTACAATCCCGCAGAAATGATCAGCGACGACTGTATCGCATGCACAAGCTGTGCGAAAATCTGTCCTGACTGCGCGATCGTAGTAGAAAAACTGGACTAATAGAGAGGAGGAAATTTCAATGGCAAAAGTTTTGATGAAAGGCAACGAAGCAGTTGGTAAAGCGGCTATTGAGGCAGGTTGCAGATATTTCTTTGGCTACCCCATCACTCCTCAGTCCGAAGTACCTGAATATTTATCCAATGAATTACCTAAAGTAGGCGGCACATTCGTTCAGGCTGAGTCTGAAGTAGCTGCTATCAACATGGTATACGGCGCAGCAGCAGCTGGTGCAAGAGTTCTGACAAGCTCCTCTTCCCCCGGTATTGCTCTGAAACAGGAAGGTATTGGTTACATCTCCAACGCATCCCTGCCCGCAGTTATCATCAACATGATGAGAGGTGGCCCGGGCCTGGGTACAATTCAGCCCGGTCAGGCTGACTATAACATGGCAGTTAAAGGCGGTTCCAACGGTGACTACCATGACATCGTTCTGGCACCCGCATCCGTACAGGAAGCTGTAAACATGGTTATGGAAGCTTTCGATATCGCTGATATCTATGGTGTACCCGTTATCGTTCTGGCTGACGGTCTGATCGGTCAGATGATGGAACCCGTAGAATTCAACTATGTTCCCAGACCTAACGTACCTGAAAAACCTTGGGCACTGGTTGGTAACTGGGGCGAAAAGAGATCCAACATCAAAAACCTGGTAATCGATCCCGATGATTGTGAAGCTTGGAACCACGATCACTTCAAAGTATACGCTGAAGTAGAAGCAAACGAACAGGCTTGGGAAGAATACCTGCTGGATGACGCTGAATATGCTTTCGTAGCATACGGCACAGCTTCCAGAGTTGTTAGAACAGCTATTGGCTACCTGAGAGCTGAAGGTTACAAAGTTGGTATGCTGAGACCTAAAACACTGTGGCCTTTCCCTCAGAAAGCATTCGATAAAGTAAACGACAGAATCAAAATGTACATGGATGTAGAAATGTCCATGGGTCAGATGGTTCCTGATGTTTGCGTTGCATGTAATGATAAGAATAAAGTAGTATTCCACGGCAGAACTGGTGGTAATGTACCTTCTGTTGATGAAATCGTAGCATTCGGTAAAAAAATCATGGG
>JAUNCB010000310.1 GCA_030526765.1 Bacillota bacterium | reverse complement strand
GTTCGAGTCCCACCAGGCGCACGAAAAAACCCTTGATTTCTCAAGGGTTTTTCTTTTTTTACACCAATATCATAACCAGTTTTCAAGCATCCGCTCCAGAACGGTCTGCAGATCCGCCTTTTCCACTGCCGCCCCTGCCACAAGGGCCGCCCGTCCGATCTCCTTCCCATCCATCAGATAAATCACCTCGCCCAGCCGTTCCCCCGCCTGCACAGGGGCAGCCAGCAGCGGCAGCAGCTCCGTTTTTGTCTCCCATTCCTTTCCGCCTTCCTTTTTCAGCAAAAAGGAAGCCTCCTCCGCCACCACAGCATCCACCGTATCCGTCATTCCTTTTGTAACGGGAACCTCCGCCACTTTCTCCCCTGCAGGAAGCCCCTTCCCTGCGCTGTAATTGGCAAAGCCATGATCCAGAAGCTGCATGGTTTCCTGAAAACGCACCCGAAAATCAGGCGCAGCCATCACAACAGCGATCAGCTGCAGCCCATCCCGCTCTGCCGTTCCCGAAAGGCAGTACAGGGCTTTTCCCGTGGAGCCTGTTTTCAGCCCCGTTGCCCCTTCGTACCATTTAATAAGCTTATTGGTATTGGTCAGCCCGAATAAAGTCTCGCCCTTTTTGGTTTTATGAGTGATGGTATCCTGCCATGTGGTGGTATATTCCCTGATCTCGGGGAAGCGGTTCATCAGTTCTCTGCTCATCAGTGCGATATCGTAGGCACTGGTTTCGTGCCCCTCCGCATCCAGTCCGCAGGCATTGATGAAATGTGTATCCGCCATGCCAAGCTCCTTTGCCCGCCGATTCATCCGCTCCACAAAAGCCTCCTCACTGCCTGCCACAAATTCCGCCATGGCGACGGCGGCATCATTGGCAGAGGCAATGGCAATGCATTTTGTCAGCTCCTGCGCCGTCTGCACCTCCCCTGCCTCCAGAAACACCTGAGAGCCGCCCATGGAAGACGCATGGGCGCTGACCTGCACGGGATCTGTCCATTGAAACTGTCCTGCCGCCTCCCCTTCGTAGATCAGCAGCATTGTCATGATTTTCGTCACGCTGGCAGGCGGCATCCGCTCATGGCTGTTCTTTTCATACAGCACCGTTCCCGTTCCCCCATCCATCAGGATCGCCCCACGGCTGGAAAGGGTCAATCCCTCCCCTGCCCATGCAGGCACACACAGCCACAGACACAGAAGCACCAGCAGCATCGCCCCTCCCTTTTTCTTCACACGCCATTCCTCCCCAGCCCTCTTATCTTTACTTTATGATTCTGACGAAAAGATATGCCTGCCCGAAGGTATGTCGCTTTTTGCGGACAATTCTCCGTTTTCTGTTCCCTATCTCCGAAAACTTTGCTATAATGAAGATAGTATCAAACTGAAAAAGGAGGGTATCTCTATGAAATATCAATTCAGAAAAAAACACTCTGCTGCACTGCTTCTGGCTCTGATGATGGCATGCTCTCCCATCACAGCACAGGCCGCTTCCTTTGCAGATATGGCCGATGTGCCCTGGCCCGGTGCGGAGGTTCCCATCAATAAGGCAGCCGATCTGGGTCTGGTTGTCGGGGAAACCATAAACGGCAAATCCTATTTCAAGCCCAAGGATCCCGTTTCCATGTCTCAGGCATGTCAGCTTGCCTATAAACTCCTGCTGGAAACAGGAAAGGCAACGGCAGATGCTTCTCTGGTAACAAAATGGGCAACCACCATGAATACATATAAGATCCAGTCCTGGGCGCACCCTGCGGTGTCCTACTGTCTGGAAAAAATTATCGTTTCCATCGGCGATCTGTCCGGCTTTGTAAGCGGCGAAATCAATGTTTCCGCCACAAGAGAGCAGGCAGCGGAAATCTTCGGCCGCATGCTGATCGTTGGCATCCCCGGCTCCAATGCCGGCTCCACCGCCACAAAATTTGCGGATAATGCCAGCATTTCTGCGGATGTGATCCCCTATATTGCCCTCTTAAACGAAAAAGGCATCATCAACGGCGACACAGATAATAAATTTAATCCCAAAAACAAACTGAACCGCACGGAAACTGCTGTTATGGTCACCA
>JAUNCB010000309.1 GCA_030526765.1 Bacillota bacterium | reverse complement strand
GTCTGCCCTTTCTTCTGATTTTATCACAAAGAAGCCTTCTTCGACACCTTTTTCACAAAAAAACAGCGAGACGAAATTCGTCTCGCTGTATCAAATACGCAGATTCTGTCAGACAGATCAATCCTCGTCCAGCTTCAGTACGGACATGAATGCCTTCTGAGGCACCTCTACGTTACCGATCTGGCGCATACGTTTCTTACCCTCTTTCTGTTTTTCCAGCAGTTTCTTCTTACGGGTAATATCGCCGCCGTAGCACTTCGCCAGTACGTCCTTACGCAGGGCGGAAATGGTTTCTCTGGCAATGATCTTTGCACCGATGGCTGCCTGAATGGGAATTTCAAACTGATGTCTGGGAATTTCCTTTTTCAGCTTTTCGCACATCTTTCTGCCGCGCTCCACGGAGGATGCTCTGTGAACGATGAAGGACAGGGCATCGACGGGTTCTTTATTTACCAGAATATCCAGCTTCACCAGATCGCTTTCCTGATAGCCAATCAGGCTGTAGTCGAAGGATGCATAGCCGCGGCTTCTGGATTTCAGAACATCGAAGAAATCGTAGATGATCTCATTCAGAGGCATATGATAGGTCAGCATGACACGGGTGGAATCCAGATATTCCATACTGATATATTCCCCACGTCTCTGCTGGCACAGCTCCATGATAGGGCCAACATAATCCTTGGGCAGCATGATCTCCGCCTTTACGATGGGCTCCTCCATCTTTTCGATGCGGGCAGGATCGGGCATATTGCTGGGATTGGACAGATCAAAGCTGGTGCCGTCTGTCAGATAAACTTTATAAATAACGCTGGGTGCTGTGGTTACCAGATCCAGATTATATTCTCTTTCCAGTCTTTCCTGAATGATCTCCAGATGGAGCAGACCAAGGAAGCCGCAGCGGAAGCCGAAGCCCAAAGCGATGGAGGTTTCGGGCTCGAAGAACAGGGCTGCGTCATTGAGCTGCAGTTTTTCCAGTGCATCTCTCAGATCGGGATATTTTGCACCATCCACAGGGAAGATGCCGCAGTAAACCATAGGGTTTACCTTTTTATAGCCGGGCAGTGCCTCTGCAGTGGGATTTGCCGCCAGTGTAACGGTATCGCCTACACGGGTGTCGGATACAGTCTTGATGCTGGCTGTGAAATAGCCTACCATACCTGCGCTCAGTTCTTCCGCAGGAATGAAACGGCCGGGGCCGAATACGCCTACCTCCACTACATCAAATTCCTTGCCTGTTGCCATCATTTTTACCTTGCTGCCCTTGCGGATCTTACCGTCAAAAACACGCATCAGAACGATGACCCCTCTGTACTGGTCATAGACAGAGTCGAATACCAGTGCCTTCAGCGGCGCTTCGGGATCGCCTGCGGGCGCAGGGATATCTGTGATGATGCGTTCCAGCACATCCTCGATATTGATGCCGTTTTTTGCGGAGATCTCGGGTGCATCCTCCGCAGGGATGCCGATGATATCTTCAATTTCCTGCTTTGCCCACTTGGGGTTTGCGCTGGGCAGGTCGATTTTATTGACAACGGGCAGAATCTCCAGATTATTATCCAGAGCCAGATATACATTTGCCAGTGTCTGGGCTTCGATGCCCTGGGCTGCGTCTACGATAAGCACAGCACCCTCGCAGGCTGCCAGGGAGCGGGATACCTCATAGTTAAAGTCCACATGGCCGGGGGTATCGATCAGATTGAACTGATATTCCTCCCCATCCTGTGCCTTATAGATCAGACGCACCGCCTGAGATTTGATGGTGATGCCTCTTTCTCTTTCCAGATCCATGTTATCCAGAACCTGCTCCTGCATTTCTCTATCTGTTAAAAGACCCGTTTTCTGGATCAGTCTGTCTGCCAGTGTAGATTTTCCGTGGTCAATATGTGCCACGATACAAAAATTTCGAATGTTTTTCTGTTTGTCCTGAGACATAGGCTTCCTCCTTGCACGATTTTTGCATACAACAGTTTATTTTACCATATTTTGATACAGCAAGTCAAAAGATTCCGCTTATTTTTTCTCTTTGCGTACAAAAAGGATCCAGCTGACTGCACAGACTGCCG
>JAUNCB010000042.1 GCA_030526765.1 Bacillota bacterium | reverse complement strand
TATTTTCTGGATCGTGTAGCCAATCGCACACTGGAACTGGAAAAGGCAAAAATCTATTCCTATCAGGCGAATTACTCCAAGTTTCTGGAAATGAAGGCAGAACGGGAAGAACTGATCGCAGCGGGAGAACGGAAGCGGCAGAATTTCCTGCGGACAGAGCTGGAATGGGTGCGCCGCGGGGCAAAGGCGAGAACCACAAAGCAGAAAGCCAGACTGGAACGGTTTGAAGAAATATCCTCCATTCGTGCACCGGAAGAAAAACAGAGTGTGGAGCTTTCCTCTGTCGGCAGCAGACTGGGAAAAAAGACCATTGAACTGGAAAATGTATCGAAGGCGTATGACGGGAAAACCTATATCAAAGATTTCAGCTATATCATCCTGCGGGATGACCGTGTGGGTATCATCGGGGATAATGGCTGCGGCAAATCTACCCTGATGAATCTGATGACAGGAAGACTGCATCCCGACAGCGGCAGCGTTATCCATGGGGAAACGGTAAAAATCGGTGTATTTGCCCAGGAAAATGTGGATATGGACGAAAACCAGCGTGTCATTGATTATATTCGGGATGAAGCGGAGCTGATCCGCACAGCGGACGGACATATCACCGCATCCCAGATGCTGGATCGTTTTCTGTTTCCTCCTTCCATGCAGAGAGGGCCTATCTCTATCCTTTCCGGCGGTGAGCGGCGGAGGCTGTATCTTTGCCGTGTGCTGATGGGGGCGCCCAATATCCTCTTTCTGGATGAACCCACCAATGACCTTGATATTGAAACACTGATGATTCTGGAGGATTATCTGGAGCATTTCAATGGGGCGGTGGTTGCGGTTTCCCATGACAGATATTTTCTGGATAAAACCATGGGCAGAATCTTTGCTTTCCTTGGAAATGGAATTATCAAGCAGTATGAAGGAGGCTATTCCGACTGCAAGGCGGCGAGGGAAAAGGAAATGCCTGTGTATGAGGAAAAAGCAGTAAGGGTGAAAAAGGAAGAAGCACCCAGAGAAAAGGCACCCCTGCGGAAGATGAGCTATAAGGATCAGCGGGAATACGATACCATTGGAGACGAGATTGCGATGCTGGAGGAAAAAATTGCAAAGGCAGATGCAGAGATGGCGGCCTGCGCCACCGATTTCAGCCGTCTGCAGACACTTTCCGAGGAAAAGGAAGGGCTGGAGGCGAAGCTGGAGGAACGGATGGAGCGCTGGATGGAGCTGAGCGAGCTGGCAGAGGAGATCGAGCGGAATAAGGGCTGATTTGACAGAGCATATTTGTATTTGATATAATACTTTAATATGTCAAAGATAAGGAAAAACAGATTTGGAGTGTGATGACCGTGGACGGTAGTCCTGTGTTGATTGGTTTATTGATTATTTTAGTATGTGGGTCGGCATTTTTTTCCGCATCGGAAACAGCACTGACCTCCCTGAGTAAGATCCGCCTGCGGAATATGGTGGATGAAAATGTGAAAAATGCAGACATCATCATGAGGCTGCTGGAGGATCCCAATCGTCTGCTCAGTTCCATTCTGGTGGGGAACAATCTGGTGAATAACGGTGCCTCCGCCCTGACAACAGCCCTTGCCATTCAGATGTTTGGCGGCGATGCAGAAAGCGGTGCGGGGATTGCAACGATCGTCATTACGATCATTATTCTGATTTTCGGGGAGATCACACCGAAAACAGTGGCAGCTCAGAAGGCAGAGAAGGTTGCGCTGATCGTATGCAAGGTCATCAATTTCTGTGTAACCATCTTTAAGCCTGTGGTAGCGGTGCTGAATGTGGTGACGGGACTTCTGACCAGACTGTTTGGCTGTATCCCCGGGGAAAAGGTTCCCCTCATTACAGCGGCGGAGCTGAAGACCATTGTAAATGTCAGCCATGAGGAAGGTGTTCTGGAGCTGGATGAAAGAACGATGATCAATAATGTATTTGATTTCGGGGATTCCAAGGCGAAGGATGTTATGACGCCCAGAACGGATATTATTGCCGTACCTGTGGATGTGACCTATGAGGAATATGTCAGTCTGGTGAAGGAGGAGGGCTTCTCCCGTATGCCTGTTTATGGGGAGGATCTGGATGACATCGTAGGCATCCTTTATGTAAAGGATATTTTCTTTATGGAGGCAAAGGAGTTTTCTGCGGAAAAATATATGAGAGAACCCTTGTTCACTTATGAAAGCAAGCCCATTACAGAACTTCTGGCAGAAATGAAAAAGAGCCGTGTGGCTGTGGCTGTGGTGCTGGATGAATACGGCGGCACCTCTGGCCTTGTGACCATGGAGGATATGGTGGAAGAAATCGTCGGGGAGATCGAGGATGAATACGACGATGAAGAAGAAGAAATCGAGATCATCAAGGATGATGAATTTGTGGTAGACGGCAGTACCCGTCTGGAGGATTTCAATGAAATGGTCGGCACAGAGCTGATTTGCGAAGAGGTAGATACCATTGCAGGCTATATTCTTGTGAAGCTGGGGAATTTCCCCGTGGAAGGACAGGAGCTGGAAACAGACGGTCTGCGTATCGTGGTTGAGGAAATGGATAAAAAGCGTATCGAAAAAATACACATTTATAAAATGCCGGAAGAAACAGAAGCGGCAGAAACAGAAGCATAAAAAAGAGGGTGTTTCCCAAGGTTGCAAAGACCATGAGAAACACCCGTTTTTTATTGGCTGATTGAATCCAGCATAGTTTCTGTAATTTCCATATAGTATGCAGCATCCTGCATCCCTTCGATCTTCAAATCGCTGGGAAGCCCCTGATTGTCTACGAAGATGGTTGTGGGCAGACCGTTCAGATTTTCCATGATCCATTTTGCCAGATGTTCATCAGGCATGATACCTGTGAAGGTGACCCCTGCCTCCGCATAGGCAGAGAGTGCCAGTTCTTCTGCTGCTTCTGTGGGGGTATCAATCACCACCTGCACAAAATTCACATTGGGATGCTTTTTCTGAAGTTCCTTGTAAAACTGCTGCAGGGTTTCCAGTTCATTGATACCGTCATCCAGACAGTAGCTTGCCCAGAAATTGACTACAGTCATGTCGTAATCGTAGAAAATAGTGGTGGAAACAGGATCACCCTGTAACGTGTTGGAAAGGAAGGTAAGATATTTTCCATCCTGTTCCGCCGCCTGCTGTACCGCTGCCACATCGGGCAGGAAGGTTTCGATGCTTTCTCTGAAATCAGGTAGATAGCTCTCCAGTGCAGTGAAGGTTTCTCTGGCACCTTCGGAGAAATGGTCGATACCGTTGGCAGGCTTTGTCAGATAATAGAAATGAAAATCCTCCTGTGCAGGCAGCTCTTCCACAGAGGAAAAGGCTTCCAGTGCATCCTGTACGGTTTCTGTTTCCAGATGCTCCTCTTTTACCACCAGAAGCTCCACAAGGGGGGTCATCAGCTCTTCTACGGGGACCTCGGAAGCAGGATCATTCAATGCTGCCAGATTTTCATCCGGTGCATAGTTATAGCGGATTTTTGCGTAGATCTCACTGTCCGGTGTGACGGTGGGAGAGGGAATCAGGTTTGTATTTTCCATTTCCACCCATGCATCGGGAATGGTATAGGCAAGACCACATTCAGCAAAGCGGAACTCTGTCTGAATTTCTGTCTGGGGCTGTTCCGGCACAGGCTCTTCTTTTCCGCAGCCGGCGGAAAAAAGCAGCATGGATGCCAGAAGCAGGGCGAGTTTCTTTTTCATAAGGCAAAACCTCCTGTAAATTCTTGTTTGATTCGGTATTTATTATAACGAAAAAAAGCAGTTCCCGCAACCGAAAGTGAAAATGCTGATGGGAGAAAGAAATGGAAACGCCTGTTTTAATCGTATTTTAATAAACCGTGAAGCGAACTTTAAGAAGAAAAAAAGATACTGAAAGCAGACAAAAGGAAGGGAAATTGGTATACTGTAAAAAATGAGGAAAAAGGATGTGAATCGGGTGGAGAGAAAAAAGATATTGCTGGTTGAGGATGAAGTCAAGCTGGCTCGTTTTGTGGAGCTGGAATTGAAATATGAAGGCTATGATGTGACTGTGTGTCATGATGGCAGAGAAGGGATGCGTCAGATCACGGAGGAAGAGTATGATATGATCCTGTTGGATCTGATGCTGCCTGGGCTGACAGGTATTGAAATCTGCCGCAGGGTGCGGAAATTTTCGCAGGTGCCGATCATCATGCTGACGGCGAAGGATGAGGTCATGGATAAGGTAGCAGGGCTGGACAGTGGTGCAGACGATTATCTGACAAAGCCCTTTGCCATTGAGGAGCTTCTGGCACGGATGCGGACTGCATTTCGCCATAGTGCGGGAGCAGCGGCGAAAAAAACACTGCTGCAGGTGCAGGATCTGACCATTGATACGGAAAAACGGATGGTCATGATCGGGGAAAAGGTGATAGATCTGACGAAGAAGGAGTTTGAACTGCTGACCTATCTGGTGCAGAACAAAAATATTGTGCTCACAAGGGAGCAGATATTGAATGAGGTCTGGGGTTACAGCTACATCGGGGAAACAAATGTGGTGGATGTGTATATCCGTTATCTGCGTTCCAAGATCGATGAAGCCTTTGGGAAAAAATATATTCTGACGATTCGAGGAGTCGGTTATTATGTTAAGGAAGAATAAGAAAAAACTGTTTGCCGGCTTTGATCAGATGGCTATTGCCAAGCGGATCACCCTTCTGTATGGGGGTATTTTTACACTTTCTCTGCTTTTTCTCAGCTTTTTTATGGTGCTGAATATTTCCAGTATGCAGCAAAGCACCATGCGTAAGGAGTTGCTGGAGGCCATGGAGTTGGTGGAGGGATATCTGGACAGTGGCGAGCCCCTTTCCGATGAAGCACTGGAAACACTGCTGCAGGAGAGTTATGTGGAGGTCAGTGTATTCAGCTATTCGGAGGATGAAATGTATTACAGCCATCACAAAAATGTGATACCCTTTGTCCACCATCCGGAAGAGCCGGAAGAAAAGGAGAAGAAATCTAGAAAGCCGGAGCCACCCTCCCTGCGGGAGAAGGAACTGAAAGAAAACGGCTTTGAGATCATGGGGAAAAAGGAAAGCCCGGGCGGAGATCTGGAGTATATTCTGGAAAGCGAATCGAACCAGCAGATCATGCTGCTTTCTGCCTACCACAAAACGGAAGAGGGACTTTATCGGATACAGACCTTCCGTATGCTTGCCGATGGCGGCTATATGATACTGAATTTTATGTCAAAGATGCTCATTGCAGACATCATTGGTATTTGCTGCGCCTTTCTGATCGGCAGATACATCAGCCGCAGGATGCTTCGTCCCATGGCGGCGATTCGGGAAGCGGCAGAGCGTATCTCCATTGAGGATCTGAGCCAGCGTATTTCCACAGAAGGTCCCGAGGACGAAATGAAGGAACTGACGGAAACCTTTAATTCCATGATAGACCGTCTGGAAACTTCCTTTCAGAAGCAGAATCAGTTTATTTCCGATGCTTCCCATGAGCTGCGGACTCCCATTTCTGTTATACAGGGCTATGCCAGTCTCATCAATCGCTGGGGAAAGAGCGATCCTGCCATTTTACAGGAGTCCATTGATTCGATTCTGACGGAAACGGAGCACATGAGTGCATTGATCCGACAGCTGCTCTTTCTGGCAAAGGGCGATCAGAAGCGGTTAAGCCCGCAGCTAAGAAGCGTTTCTCTGACAGAAAGTGCGGAAGAACTGGTGCGGGAAATGTCTATGCTGCATCAGGACAGAGAGATCCTGTTTCAGGGAGAAACGGAAACGGAGATCCTTGCAGATGAGGATATGCTGAAGCAGCTGCTGTGGATCCATGGAGAGAATGCACTGAAATATTCGGCGGGCAAAATAGAGGTATCCGTCTGGAAGGACGATGCCTATGGCTATGTTTCTGTACGGGATCATGGCATTGGGATCGCAGAGGAAGAACGGAGCAGATTGTTTGATCGTTTTTACCGTGCGGATAAATCCAGAAACAAAGAGATCGCAGGGACAGGCCTTGGGCTTGCCATTGCAAGCTGGATCGTGGATGCCCATGGAGGAGAAATCATTGTGAAAAGCACGGTTGGAGAGGGATCGGAGTTCATTGACAAGTTTCCCCTTCATCAAAGGATGAACGAAGACGGGAAGGGGGATTTTTGATACCCCGACGGGCTGAAATACGGAAATCGTGTTGTGTAAATCAGTAAAAAGTGGTATAATAGTAAATTGTAAAGAAGAAATAATTCAAAGAAAGATCACAAGATTTCTGAGGGATTATATTTATTAAAGGAGGTATTTTTTATGAAGAAGAAATTAGCGGCATTCCTCTGCGGCGTAATGTGCATGGGAACGCTGGCAGGCTGTTCCACAGATGAAATGGCATATCTGAAAATGACCCATGATATGAGTGAACTGATGGAAGAAAGCAAGATCGTTGGCACAGTGCAGATGGATGTAGACTTTGATGCAATGCATCAGCAGGCAGAAGCACTGGCAGAAGCATACTATGATGTGGAAGAATTTCTGGTAAATGAAAACGAAGACCTGGACGGCAAGAAATCCTTTGCGGTGGATTATGAAATCAATCTGGATGCAAAGGAAATTGCCTATGATGCAGCCTTTGATGTGAAATACAATGGAAAAACATACGATCTGGGCAAGATCTCCCATACAGCGGATAAGGGTATGTATGCATCCAGCAGCCTGATCCTTGGTCTGTATCAGCTGATGGATGATCTGGATGGTAAAGCAGAATCCACCTTCAAGATGTCCGAAGAATATGCAAAGGAATTTAAGGAAATCGTAAGCAAGAATGAATACATCAAGCTGGCGGATGCAGAGGAAGTAACCGGCATGGATATGAACGCAGTTCTGTCCGACAAGGATGTAAGCGATATGACAGGTGCGGTAACTGAGCTGGTTCAGGGTGTTCTGGAAGGCTTTGAAACAGGCATGGTGAAAGCAGTTTCCAATGGCTTTGAGGTTTCTGCAACAGGTACAGAAGCAGCGGAAATGGTTGTGAAGATGATGAACCATCTTGCAGCAAACCCCGACCGTCTGATCGATGAAACAGAAAAATTTGTGAATGTTGTTATCGAAAAAGTAGGCAAAGATACTGCAGAAGCAGCTGCACAGAAAGAAGAAATCAATGCTTCCTTCGCAGCAGTAAGAGCAGAAAAAGACCTCTACGCAGATGCGTTAAAGGAACTGGCTTCTACAATCGAAAAAGCAATCAAGGAAGAAACAACAGCAGAAATGCTGAAAAGCGTAAGCTTTAAGGAAACAATCGCAAAGGCTGGCGAAGGCTATGAAGCAACAGGCGTTTATAGTCTGAAACATGCAGGCAAGGATGTTATCGCAATTCAGTCCTCTGCGAAGATCACAAAAGCAGATGTGAAGGTAACAGTTCCTGCAAATTATGTGGAAATGGGAGTTCTGGAAGGCGAAATGAATGCGCTGGAAGATAAATATAATCCCGTGATCGGTGCGGAAATCGACTGGGGCTTTGAAAAAGGCGGCACAGATGCGATTCTGTATGCAGTAAGAAAGCACTACGATGAGGATGCGCTGGACTGGACAAATGTTGTGATTAAAGATGGCAGAGCATATGTTCCTCTGCGTCTGATCGCAGAAAAACTGGGTGAAGAAGTTGGCTGGGAAAATGCCACAAAGACACCTTATGTAATGCAGGATGGTCAGAGAGTTGACATGAAGGGCCTGCTGCAGGACAGCACTGCTTATGTTGGCATCAGAGATTTTGAAAAGCTGGGCTATACAGTAGATTATACTGTAGATGAATACGGTGTAAGAGAAGCGAGAATCATGAGCTGATTCTGAAACGGCAATCCGAGGATAAGACGATCGAATCCTGTATGACCCCGAAGGAGGCAATGGAAAACATTGCTCCCTTCGGGGTTTTTCTTTGTGGAGAAAAAAGAAAGGGAAAATGTTGCGTGCAATCAGAATATGCAGTATGATTG
>JAUNCB010000308.1 GCA_030526765.1 Bacillota bacterium | reverse complement strand
CTGGGCAATTACAGCAAGCAAAGCTATTGGGAAGAACATCCCTATGTATATATCTACGATGAAAACGGTGCCCACAGATATGAGATCTTCTCTGCCTATGAGGCATCGGTGAAAAGCCTCACCTATCAGATCGGCTTCAGCGGAGACGAAAGCAAGGAGCGTTTTCTGGAGCACTGCATGACCTCCTCTGTGATCGACACAGGTGTTGTGCCTACACTGGATGACAAGATCCTGACATTATCCACCTGTACCGCTTATGGCAGCAATTCCAAGCGCTGGGTCGTACAGGCATGTCTGAGGGGAACTTGGTAAACAAAAAAACACCCCGCTTTTGCGGGGTGAAATCATCTTAATCCTGCAGTCCTTCGGGGGAAAGGGGCTGCACCATGGAAAGGATCTTTGCCGGTGTATGGGGATATTTTCGGTGGAATCCTGCCACCACACGATTGGTGACCATCAGGCTGTTTTCATAATTGGCCTGAGGCAGAAGCAGGATGAATTGGGAAGCGCTGCAGCGGGTAAAGGCATCGCCGCGGCGCAGGCTGGTGCGAATATGCTCCTGCAGGTTATCCATGGTTCTGTCGAGACTGCGCTTCGGGAGCGCTTCTCCGTCTTTTCCTGTGAGGGAAAGCAGAGAGATATGTGCAACCTTTCCGCTGCGCAGCATGGCACGGGCTTCGGAGAAGCACAGGATCTTGAAGAAATCGTATTCACACTCCAGTGCGCCGGAGGGGGAATCACTTTCCTTCACCTGCTCCAGCACCACATCCATAGGCAGGGTCTGGGTGCTGAGGGTCTGAGTGGCAGCACGATGGAGGGCACGGGTATCTGCATTGGGTTTGATGCCGAAATCGTTGAACAGCCGCTGGCTGAGGGCATCATAAACAGCAATGGCACCCTTCTGATCGCCCAGATCCAGAAGAGAGCGGATCAGCTGCTGATGCAGGGGCTCATGATAGGGCTCCAGCGTGATGGCACGGCGGCAGATATCAACGGCTTCCTCATGGCGTCCACGAGCGGAAAGCAGGGGACAGACTGCCAGAATCGTCTGGATATAAAGATTATGAAAATGGGTAGAGATGGGAATGACCCAGGGCTCTGCCGAAAGCTTGCTCAGAAAATCTCCGTGATAGAGGGTGAGAGCGGAAAGCATGGCATCCAGCCGTTCCTCCGCATCCCCTTCCTGATGGGAGAGGTGTTCAAACTGCTCTATGTCGATTTCGGTGGGAATTTCACTGTTCCATTTGTAGCCGCCCTCCTGACGAAGGATCAGATCGTGCCCTGCGGTGGGCCAAAGCTGATCCAGCAGTGTGCGTGCCCGATGGAAGGTGATCTTTAATGTATTTTCCGGATTGCTGGAGGAGGAGTCATCTCCCCACAAAAGCTGGATCAGCTCCTGTCGGGGAACAGACCGTTCCTTCTGGCAGATCAGGTAAGCAAGCAGCTGCCATACCTTTTTGGCACGGTTGCCGCTGTCGGAGATATCATTTTCGCCATAGCGGAGAGAAAATTCTCCCAGCATGCGGATATATAAACGTTCCATTCGGATGCCCCCCTTTTTCAGGAATCGAAAAATTCCTTTTTGTTGTGTTTATCATAGCACCTTTTAGGGGGAATGGGAACAGTTTTTCTTTCCATACAAAGGAAAGTTTGCTATACTGAAATTGGAATAGGATTGCTTTTGTCCCGCAGAAAAGGCGGAGAGAGGAGTTTGATGGATATGAAAAAAAGATGGCAGACCCTTCTGCTGATGCTGCTGCTTACGGTACTGTCCGCAGTGACGGTTCTGGCGGCAGAGCAGCAGGAAAAAAGAACGGATCGGGCGGTGATCCAGTATGCAACGGCAGCAGACGGCTATGTTACCGCGCAGTTCACGGGAAAAACCGATAAGCGGCTGAAGGCGCAGGTGAAGGGTCCCGGTTCCACCTACAGCTATAATATGACGCCGGGCAAGGTGGAGACCTTCCCCCTTTCCGACGGCAATGGCAATTATCAGGTGACGGTGTATGAAAACACCTCCGGCAATAAATATGCCGTGGTGGTTTCCGCAAGCTTTAAGGTAATGCTG
>JAUNCB010000307.1 GCA_030526765.1 Bacillota bacterium | reverse complement strand
CGAATGTTTTTGTGCCCTGTAATGGGCGGTTTCCCACACTGATCCTTTTGGCAGGCTTCTTTTTTGCCCAGGGAAATCCTGTGACGGCGGGCGGCTTTGTGTTTCTGCTGATTTTGCTTTCGGTAACGGTTACACTGATGGTATCCTTTCTGCTGAGCAGAACCTTACTGAAGGGGATGCCTTCCGCCTTTGTGCTGGAGCTGCCGCCTTACCGCCGTCCTCTTTTGGGGCAGGTGCTTTTACGCAGTGTACTGGATCGGACGATTTTTGTGCTGGGGCGGGCAGTTACCGTTGCCATCCCTGCGGGGGCGATCATCTGGATTTGTCAGAATGTGGAGATCGGCGGTTATACGCTGCTGTATGGGCTGACAGTTTTATTGGAGCCTCTTGGGTCGCTGATGGGCTTGTCGGGGGTGATCCTTGCGGCCTTTCTTCTGGGTATCCCTGCCAATGAGATCGTGATACCGATTTTGCTGATGGTTTACAGCCAGAGCGGAACATTGGTGGAAGCGGAGGGAATTGCTCAGGCAGGTGCGATATTGACGGCAAATGGGTGGACCTGGGTGACAGCGGTATGCACCATTCTGTTTTCCCTGAATCATTTCCCCTGTGCAACGACACTGCTGACGATCCGAAAGGAAACGGGAAGCTGGTTCTGGACGGGAGTTGCCTTCTGCCTGCCGACACTAGTGGGTGTGCTGCTGTGCGTTCTGGTAAATGGCGGTGTGCATTTGGGACAGTTGCTTTTTTGAGAGAAAATGCTATACTGTTTTTATAACAATACCAAAGAGAAACGGGGGAGTTATTATGAATGAAAAACTGTATCAGCTTCTGCAGAAGGCAGAACTGGATTTTACATTACGCAAGCGCATCTGGGAAGCAAAGGATGCCAAAGACCCTGCCTTGGCACTGTGTGAGCTTTGCACAGCGGAGGGATTCACCTTGACGGTAGGGGAGCTGTTTTCGGAGCAGGAGGAGTTCTTTTGCAATCTGTTCCGCAGCTGCAATGGCAGTGCGGTAGACCCTCTGGATGGGTGGGATGACCCTTTGGAGATGTTTTTTGCGGCACTGGAGGCATTAGATCAGAAATGAGAAAAAGACACAGTACAGAATTTTCTGCACTGTGTCTTTCTTTTTTTGCTTATTTCGGCTGCACACAGCCTCTTGCGATCCCGCCGACGGCAACACAATCGGGGGGAAGGTCTGTGATGAGGAAGAGAATGCTGTCGGGGTCCGTGCCTGTCAGCGCAGCAGTTTTCTCTGTGATGTTTTTCATCAGTGCTGCTTTTACTGCGGCATCACGGTCTGACTTTGCCAGCCAGTCCAGTGTAATAACGGGGTCTTTTCTGCAGGTGTTTTCCTCCGGCCATTCCTGAATGAAAACATAGATGTTTTTTTCGGGGGTACCTGTGATGACATTGATCTGTTCCATGATAGACTGCATCAGTTCTTTTTTCATGGCAGCATCCTGTTTGCCAACCAGCTCTACTTTTACTAAAGGCATAGGCGACGCTCCTTTCAGATTTGAAATAATTTGATGCAACCAGTTTATCATGGAAGGGAGCAGCTTGCAATAGAACTTGGAAAGAAGGAAAGGTTTTTAAGGTTAGCTTGCCTTCATCTCCAGGCGTAATCTGTCAGCGATCAGAGAGATGAACTCCGAATTTGCGGGTTTTATTCTTCATGTATTACGTCAGGATCACCAAACTGTTCACCAAATTGCTCTTTATGATCAAACATGATTTCATCCAAAATCATGTTTTCGCCGTAGTTGCTTCGACGCTTTTCATCAGCACATTTGTGAAACGCAGCACCAGCGGTTGAAACAACAAAAGAAATTCTATCATAGTCAAAACCCTCAGATAATCCGCCGCTTGATAACTCTTCTATCGAAACGATGCGCCCAAAAGGTGCATATTCCTTTCCTCCTTTGGTAATGGTCTGGTTAGCGGAAAATGGATCAAAAATCAAAAACAACACCTTCCTGGTCATGGAGAACTCTCCGTACTGCCAAGTGTCGGCTTCTAATTACGAATGGAGCTTTCTGAGGCGAAGCCGCTTTTGAGTCTATTAT
>JAUNCB010000306.1 GCA_030526765.1 Bacillota bacterium | reverse complement strand
CTGGATGAAACGCTGGATATCAATGGCTGGGATCTGAAAAAGGCGTTACAGTTATTGTATGGTTCCAATCCGACGATTTTTGAATGGTGTGCATCCCCTGTTGTATATCTGGAACAAGAAGGATTTTCAGCGGTCAGAAACCTACTGCCGCAGTATTTTTCAGTGAAAAAAAGTCTGTTTCATTACTGGCACATGGCAGAATCAAACTACAGAAAATATCTGAAGGAAGACATGGTTCGTGTAAAGAAATATCTGTATGTCCTAAGACCATTACTCGCTGCAAAATGGGTTTTGGACAGAAAAACAGCGCCGCCAATGCTGTTTGAAGAACTCTTGGATGCGGAACTGGAAGAAGAATTAAGACCGGAAGTGGAGAAACTGCTAAATTTAAAGAAAACATTGCCGGAAATCGGGCTGACTCCAAAAATACAGCGATTCAATGATTATATTGATCGATCCATGCCGATAATCAAAGGAATCGCAGAAGGTATTTATGAAAAGAAGCATGATTGGGAACCTTTAGATCGGGTGTTTTATGAAACGATCAGATAGGAGATGGGGCAAATGGGACAGAAAGAGAAGAGAAGGTATACTCCGTTTGACATGGGGCTTAAGGAAGGAGACAGATTCAAGGCAACAGACAGGGTCGGCAGGGTTTCCACCTGGAAATTAAGGGAATGCAAAAGAGACATTCATTATGTTCTGGAAGCAGTAGAGGAAACATATCGTACCTTTGAAAGGTGCTATCTGTTGTCTATGAGAAGAAATGGAAAATGGGATGAGAAAAGAGTGGAACAAGCCAAGCAAAAAAAGGATTTTTGCACCATAGAAGTTGGGCCTGCATGGTTTTATTACAGAAAAATTGAGCTGCTGGAAAAAGAAGGCTATTCGGGGTAAGTTTACAGATGAATGGATGTACGCGTATCTGTACATCCGTTCTTTTTGTGGTATAATGAAGATATATCTGTACAGGAACTTTTGATTGAGAATGGGGTGTTGATCATGGCTGTGCAACCACAAAAAATGAAAACGTTATATCTGATGCGTATCTTATTGCAGAGAACGGATGAGAAGCATCTGATGGCTGCAAATGATCTTGTACTGGCATTGCAGGAATATGGCATCAAGGCAGAAAGAAAAAGTATTTATTCGGATATTGAAGCACTACAGTTATATGGGCTGGATATTGTGCAGCAGAAGGGGTCTAATCCGGGATACTATGTGGCGAGCAGAAATTTTGAGCTTCCCGAATTGAAGCTTCTGGTGGATGCGGTACAGTCATCAAAGTTTATCACTGTGAAAAAATCAGAAGAACTGATCAAGAAGCTGGAAGCGTTGACAAGCAGATTTGAAGCAAGACAACTGCAAAGGGATGTATTCATTTATAATCGTCCCAAAACGATCAATGAAACGATCTATTATAATGTGGATCAGATCCATAATGCGCTGCATTCCAATGCAAAGATTTCCTTTCAGTATGCTGTCTGGACAACGAAAAAGGAATTACAGTTAAAGAAAAACGGTGCATTATATATGGTTAGTCCATGGGCATTAACATGGGATGATGAAAACTATTATCTGATCGCATACGACGAAGGTGCAGACTGCATCAAGCATTACCGTGTGGATAAAATGCAGAATATTTCTGTTTTGGAAGAAGCACGGCTTGGGAAGGCGCAGTTTAACAACTTTGATCTGGCTGCATTTGCAAAGAAAACCTTTGGTATGTATGGCGGCTATGATGAAACGGTAACGCTGGTTTGCCGAAATCATCTGGTTGGGGTCATTCTGGATCGGTTCGGGCAGGATGTACCGATCGTTCCCATAGATGAAGAGCATTTTTATGCAAAACCGTTAGTAGCCGTAAGTCCTCAGTTTTTTGGCTGGATCACAGGTCTTGGAGACGGAGTAAAGATCAAAGGGCCAGAAAAGGTCAGAAAAGAGTTTAAAAACTATCTGCGGAATATACTGAAAAATTGTTGTGAGTGAATGACCTCGTAAGGAAGGGGTTACAGTAAATATATTTCTTTTTACAGGCAGGGTTCAGCCCTGCCAGTTTTATTGCTGCAAAAACAGGATGA
>JAUNCB010000305.1 GCA_030526765.1 Bacillota bacterium | reverse complement strand
AGCCCATATCGACAGGATTCCTGTCAATATGAGCCGTATTCCTATTTTATTCCTCCGCACAAACGCAGTTTGTGCAAATGAGGGTCAAGGAGATAACACTCCTTATTTAAGAGGTTCTTTTTTGATTTTCCCTGCGTTACGAGGGTATTTTTTCGGTGTGGGTGCCACCTTTTCAATAAATACCAGCTTATGGGACAGGTCTGTGTGGGGGATGGTCACATCTCTGATCTCCACCAGTCTGCCTCCCAGCTTCTTCAGCGCACCTGCCGCCTGCTCCACTTCCGCTTCCGCATCAGGGCCTTTCAGTGCCGCCAGCCGTCCGCCCACCTTCACAAAGGGCAGGCAGTATTCGCTTAATACCGCCAGATTCGCCACAGCACGGGATACACACAGATCAAACTGCTCTCTGTATTCCGGATTCTGTCCGCCATCCTCCGCTCTGCTGTGTACATATGCCACACCATCCAGATGAAGCTGTGTGCCTACCTCCTGCAGGAAGCCGATCCGCTTCTGCAGGGAATCCAGCAGGGTCATTTCCACCTCTGGCTTTGCAATTTTCACGGGGATACCGGGGAACCCTGCCCCTGTGCCCACGTCGATCACCTTCATCCCTGCCTTCCATTCCATCTGGGGGATCAGGCTCAGGCAATCTGCAAAATGCTTCAGCACCACATCTCTATGCTCCGTAATGGCAGTCAGATTCATTTTTTCATTCCATTCCAGCAGGAGGGAAAGATAGGTCATGAACTGTTCCGCCTGTGCATCGCTCAGAGAAACACCCATCTGCTGACAGCAGTCCATCAGTAATGCTTTCTTTTCCATTCTTTATTCCTTCCCTTCTCTTTCTATACTGAAAATCTTCCATTTCCCAAAGGAATCCGGCTCTGCCACCATACGGAAGGAGAAAATTTCCTCATCCTTCCTGTTTTTCTTTGCAACGGATACCCTGCGGATGCCTTTTCCTTCATCTTCTGCGAAGCAATGGTAATCCTTCAGATCCTTCAGATAGCCCTCCAGCTCCTCATAATCCACCACTTCTGCGATTTTTGCGGAAAAATAACCCATGGCCTCTTCTTTTTTCCCGCTTTCCACCGCCTGCAGGAAGGAACGCAAGGTTCCTCTGGGATTTGGCAGGGAAACATAGGCAGGCTTTCGGTTATCAAATACCGCATCCTCCAGAGAAAAGGTCCCTTTGGGCAGGTGCAGCTTCTTCTCGCCTTTTTTCAGCTTTCTGTTATTTTCATTCCATGGCAGAAAAAATCCTGTCATAGCATCACATCCCATTCTGTTATCTATTTCGTTTTAACTGCTCCATATAGATGAGCAGTACGGAAATATCCGCAGGGGATACCCCTGTGATTCTGGAGGCCTGTCCCAGATTCTGGGGACGCACCAGATTCAGCTTCTGTCTGGCTTCCAGACGAAGTCCCTGAATGGTTTCATAGTCCAGATCATCGGGAAGCAGTCTGCCCTCCAGCTTCTTGAACTGTTCCACCTGATTCAGCTGCTGGGCAATATAGCCTGCATATTTGATCTGAATATTTACCTGCTCTCTCACATCGGCAGGCAATTCGGGCCGTTCGGGGTCGATCTCTGCCAGTGCATCATAGGTCAGCTGAGGACGCTTGATCAGATCGGACAGTCTTGCACCGTTTTTGATGGGTGCTGTATTATGTCTTTCCAGAACCGCCAGTACCTTTTCACTGGGGCCCATGGTCACAGTCTGCACACGCTCGATCTCCTCCGCCACCAGACGTTCTTTTTCTCTTAATGCTTCATATCTTTCATCGGAGATCAGACCGATTTCATGACCGAGAGGGGTCAGTCTCTGGTCTGCATTATCCTGTCTTAAAAGCAGGCGGAATTCCGCACGGCTGGTCATCATTCTATAGGGCTCTCTTGTCCCCTTATTCACAATATCGTCGATCAGTACACCGATATACCCATCGGAACGCTGCAGCACAACAGGTTCCTTTCCCTGAATATAATGCACCGCATTGATGCCGCCGATGAGCCCCTGGGCCGCTGCTTCCTCATAGCCGCTGGAGCCGTTGAACTGCCCTGAGGAGAACAGACCGGGGTA
>JAUNCB010000304.1 GCA_030526765.1 Bacillota bacterium | reverse complement strand
GGTATTCTGCAGGATTTCCCGTCAGCACCAACAGCCATCCATCCGGAATGGAGTGTCTTCCAAAAACCTTTTCCTGCAAAAGCTGCAGCATAATCGGACGAAGAGATTCACTGATGCAGTTACATTCATCCAGAAGCAGTACCCCTTCTGCTTTTCCCGTTTCTTCGATGGTCTGATAAATCTCAGCGAGGATCTCGCTCATGGTATATTCTGTCATGGAAACCAACTCACCGCCGATCCACTCTTCTTTCAGGCAGGGTAACCCGATCAGAGACTGACGGGTATGGTGGGTAACAGAATAGGAAAGAAATGCCACGCCGCTCTCCTCTGCCGCCTGCCGCACGATCTCCGTTTTGCCAATGCCTGCTGCCCCCATCAGATATAAAGGACGGGTGCGGCGGCGATCCATCTGGTATTCCCCTTTTCTGTTTTTGGAAAAATACAGCCTCATGGTCTGCAAAAGGATTTCCTTCGCTTTTTTAATGGTAATTGGTTCTATTTTCTCAGGATTCATTTTCATGCCTCCTTTACCGTAAAGTCATTGACATTCAGGTGCAGCTGCAAAATCCATGACGGAATCTCCTCTGTACACCATGCATCCAGCAGAAGAAAAGCAACGGGATAAGAGGGTTCATATTGGGGATAGTCTCCTGCGCCATCCGTCAAATACAGTAATGCGTTGATTTCCCCGCCTTTTTCCCGATACTCCTCCGCCCATGCAAACACCGGCCTGAAATCGGTTCCTCCAAAGCCACAGGGACAAAAATCTTCCATCAGCGTTTCGATCTGATCCGATGATGTGATCTTCATCTCCCGCTGGATCTCCGTATCACACTGCAGAAGGGTAATATCCATTTTCCCTCTCCCCTTGGACATATCCCGCAAAAGATGCATGGTTTCCCGCAGAAAACGGCCACACACCTCTCCCTCGCAGGAGCCTGAGGTATCCAGTGCAATCACAATATGGTCATTGGAAGGCATATCGTTGCATTCTGTTGGCTCCAGCAGCGGAATATTTCCATAGGCTTCCATTCCCAGATGATACCATTTGAAATCAATGCTGTCCGGGTCCTCCTGCATTCGTTCTCTTTCCACTGTAAAACGCTTCAGAAACTCTGCATAGCTGATCTCATTTTCTTCTGCGAGTTCCCCTTGAAAATCTAATTCCCCGGCCAGACTGCCCCATCTTCCGTTTTCCTTTGCTTTTCTGCAGATTCGCTCCATGATGATCTTCCAGTCTCTTCCTGCATCTTCTCCAGCGCTTTCTCCCTGAACCACGATCATTCCGATTTCCCCTTCCCCCAGAAAGGCTTTTTTCCGATTCCACAAAGCATGATTATCTACAGATACCTCTTTTTGGGTATCATCCTTTAAGCATCGCAGCATTGCATTGTTTTGGCAAACAGAATGATATTGCTGTGCCAGAGAGCTTCTGCTGCAATCCAGCCATCCGGGAATCGCCCATGTCCAGGCACTTCCAAGCCTGCGGCTGATACACTCTGCAAATTCTGCCGTTTTGCAGTCCGCCAGCACATCAAACAACGCTTTATCCTGATAGAAACCTCTTTCCTTCGGATGTCCCAGCAGACAATGTATCAGCGTATGCAGAAGCTGTCTTGCAATCCCATCCTTATTGTTCCGGAAATCTGTGATCACCTGATCCACATGATATCGGAAAAATCTGCCTTCTAAGGAAATATGCCCTTTTTCCGTTTTCTCTGCAAATTCCATCGCATACACCGCCTCCAGAAGAAGGGGTGCATCCTCGACGATCCGTTTCTGAGAAAGCGCTATGATCCGTTCTGCCAGTTCTTTTTTTCTGTTTTTTTCCTCATCAGAGCGCATAGGCATCCTCCTTGTTCAGATAAGCCGCCACCAGATATCTTTTCTGGTATTCCTCATTCCATTTACAATAGCAAAGCATGGATACCGGATCCTCTTTATCCAGAACAAAGCCGGCCTCCAGCATCTCTCCCACCACCGTCGGAGAGGCAACCCGCAGCAGATGTGCTGCCAGTTCACTGATCCATCCCTTTTTTCCGCCACCCTTCACACGGTATAGTTTCATTGCGGTACGAATGATCCCATCCCATC
>JAUNCB010000303.1 GCA_030526765.1 Bacillota bacterium | reverse complement strand
AGCCCATTTCGCTGTCTTTTTTGTTGCCTTTTTTCTCCTGCTTGCCGCCTTTTTTCTCAGCCGCACCCGCAGAGAAGAAATCCTTCTTTTCTTTTTTCTTCTTTTTGCCGTCACCGCCGCCGACTTCAATGACGATATCCTCTTCCCAATCGCCAAATTCGCCCCAGCCGTCGCCTTCCACCCATCTGTCCTCGATGATGAGTTTCTTCTTTTTCATGGGCTTTACCACATCTTTTTTTGTTTTCTGGCTGTCCACCAGCTTGCCGTAGGACATTTCCTTCTGCTCAAACTTCAGATTCCATGCCTTTTCGTATTTATGCACCCATTTACGCTCATAAGGCGTTACGATGGTGATCGCTGTTCCCTCCAGCCCCTTTCTGCCGCAGCGTCCGGCACGATGGAGATAGTGGGTGGGTTCCTCAGGCACATCCAGATTGATCACATGGGTTACCCCTTCGATATCCAGCCCGCGGGAGCCAATATCCGATGCCACCAGCACATTGATTCTGCCTTCCCGAAAACCGTCCATGGCATTTTTTCTGTCCATCTTGCTTGCCTGCCCGTAAATGCCGTCCGCCTTGATGCCATGATGGCAAAGCTTCTCTACGGTCACCTCGATATTTTCGGGATTATTCAGAAATACCATTGCCTTGGCAGGCTTTTCCCCTGCAATGATCTTTCTCAGATTCAGAAATTTTTCTCTGTGGGCGGAAAGGATATAGTAATGCTTGATTCCCTTCGGCACCACACCGCCGCTTTTTGCCTCCAGATCGATGCAGTCTGCCTTCATCATTCTGACAGCTTTTTCCTTTGCTTCCCCGCTGACAGAGGCGGAAAGCAGTACGATCTGTCTGTCTCGCAGGGTGGTCTTGATGACAGCCTCCACATCCTCCACATTGCCGTCATCCATCAGACGGTCTCCTTCATCCAGCACAATAGTCTTAACCAGATGCGCCTGTATTTTTTTCTTGCGGATCAGATCTAAGATCCTGCCCACGGAACCTACAATGATACGAGGCTTGGATTTCAGCTTTTCCATCTGTCTGCCGATGCCTGCCGCACCGATCAGAAGGGCACAGCCCACCTCCATACCGCTGTTTTCCTGCAGCAGCTCCGCCTGATGGAATACCTGCACCGCCAGCTCATGGGTAGGTGTCAGAATGATCGCCTGTGTTCCCTTTACATCCATATCTATTTTTTCAAAAATGGGCAGAAGGTATGCCAGTGTTTTCCCTGAGCCTGTTTCCGAACGACCGATCACATCTCCCCCTGCCAGCATGGCAGGAATCATCTTTTCCTGTATTTCTGTAGGGTTTTCAATATCCTGCTTTGCCAGTGCGCCCACCAGCGCAGAACGAAGCCCCAATACGCCAAATTTATTTTCCATAGAATGCTTCCTTTCTCAGTTCGCAATATTCTCTCATTTTAAATGATACCCGATTTCTGAAAATAGTCAAGAATACCGCAGTAAATTGCCCATGCCAGCCGCTCCTGATATGCTCCATCATTAAGCAGCCGTTCCTCTTCCTCGTTGGAGAGAAAACCGCACTCCACGATGACTGCAGGCACCTCTGTGGTACGGAGTATGTAATAGGTACTGTTTTCCTTTGCTTCTCTCCGATTTTCCGTATCCACCCGCACCCGCAGATTCTCCTGCACACACTCTGCCAGCTCCTTTCCCTTCGGGCTGTTCGGATGGTAAAAAACCTGTGCCCCCTGTGCCTTTGCAGAAGGAAAGGCATTCTGATGGATGCTGATAAGAAGATCCGCACCGCTTTCATTGATGATGCGCCTGCGTTCCGCCAGATCTGCCTGCTTCCCCTTTCCGAGGGCTGCATCCTCCCTTCTGGTCAGAATGACGGTTCCGCCGCCCTGCTCCAGATATTCCGCCAGCTTTTCCGTCACAGCCAGATTCAGTTCCTTTTCATCTTCCCCACAGGTTCCCGTTTTCCCCGGGTCCCAGCCGCCATGTCCCGCATCCAGTACGATTTTTGCATCTATCAGGGCAAACATGGCATTTTCCGCCTTTTCCCCCTCTGCCGCACAGAAAAGACAGCCCCCGATGATACACAGGCAGCAGAGGATATGCAGCTCTTTTCTCCC
>JAUNCB010000041.1:658-8119 GCA_030526765.1 Bacillota bacterium | reverse complement strand
TTTATAATGTTCCTCTGGAGGATATCCTGTTTATTGAATGTCGCCAGAAAAAAGCCATCCTCCACACAAAAACAGAGGAACTGACCATTGGCGTTCCCCTCTATCGGCTGGGAGAGGAGCTGCCTGCACCCCATTTCCTGCAGTGCCACCGCTCCTTTCTGGTCAATCTGAAAAATATTGCCTATCTTGATAAGCATCGGGATCCGTGGACGATTTTCTTCTTCTCCTCCAAGAAAAAGGCCTTCATCAGCCGCAGCTTCCGCCATCAGGTGATGGATGCCGTTGCCCTCTCCGATTGACTTTGCCTTTTTCTCACGCTAAAATGAGAAAAAAGGAGGTCTGATCCATGAAAGAATTTCGACTGGTCGCTCTGGGCGACAGCCTGACATACGGCTATGGTGTGCTTTCCCATATTGCCTTTCCTGCAAGACTGGCGGCGGAGCTGCCCGAAAAATGCCCCCGCATAAACTGGAAGATCTATAACCGCGGGATCAACGGGGAAACCACACGGGAAGCCAAGCTGCGGCTGGCAGGCGGTGTGCTGCGGCTGAAGCCCCACATCTGCACCATTCTGCTGGGCTCCAATGACAGTGCCTTAAACGAAGGGCAATACCGCACCCTCTGGGAATATGAAAACAATCTGCGCCTGATCATAGAATCCCTTCTGGCGGAAGCCCATGGGGATGGGTTTCACGGCGGCTTCTGTCTGCCCCTGCTCATCACGCCGCCCCCTGTGGTAGATACGGATTTTTATCCCTTCACCACCACAGACCGTCTGGAAAAGCTTGCTGAGATCGTGCGGAAGCTGGCGGCAGAATATCAGCTTCCGCTGGTGGATGTATTTCATGCCTTTACCGCCATCCATCGGGAGCAGGGCTTCGATGCCTATGACGCCCTCTTCCAGTTTGACGGAGTGCACTGGAGCAACCACGGCTACGAGGTATTCTATCCCCTGCTGGAGGAGAAGCTGCTGGAGCTGACAAAGGAAATGGAATAAACGCAAAAAAAGAAGCCTTAAGCGAAACATTTTGTTCGCCTAAGGCTTTTTCTCTGTCTGTTGCTTTATTTTTTCTTTGCGGTCAGATCCTGTCCGACCATATCCACAGTCACATACAGCTCTTTGGTATAGGAGCCTGCGCCGATGCCCACCTCATGCATGGTGCTGTCCATCAGGGCATTGCACTTGGAAGCATTCCGCATCCATTCCTGATAGATCTGGATCACATCGCCCCTGTGTCTGGCGATGGTTTCCGATGCCGTATGGAATTCCTTCCCCCGCTCCATGATCCTTCCGAAGGGGGTGCTGTCATCATAACCGATATAATCAAAATATTGTCTGGAGATCATTTCCTGGGTATGGGCAAGGGCCACCTCCCACAGCATTTTATCCCATGTAAGAAGGGATACGCCCCGCTCTTTTCTGTTCACCTGGATCATATCCAGAAGCTCCGCCTCCAGATCCAGCCGCAGAGGCTCCAGAATGGTGCTTTTCAGCTCTGCCGTATCCATGAAATCCTTTGTCTGCAGCAAAAGCCCGCAGAGCTTGCCTTCGTAATCCATCAGGATACGGGCTTCCATATCCTCCCGACGGATGATGCCGCTGTGCTCTACGGCACTGACATGGCTCAGCCCGCGGATATCCGCCATGGTGCCTTCGCCCTTCATCTCCAGATAGGTGTAATGGGTTCCCGGTACGAAGATCTCTGCCGCCTTGCCATCCTTCAGGGTGACAAAGAAATACTGCTCATAGTCATTCAGATAAATATATCTTTCCAGTCCATAAAGGGACTCATCCACACGGTCGGGTTCTCCCCACGCTGCCTTTATTTCTTCTGCTGTCATGCCAAGGGCAACGGTGCCGCCCTCCAGTGTGACCTCATCCGCATGGGCTGTGATCGCTTCCTGCTCTGCTTCCTCGGCTGCAGGAGCCTCTTCTTCTGTCTGTGCTGCCTCTTCCTTGGGCAGGATGGGTTCTTCCCCGGGCAGAGGATGATAGCCCTCTGCATCCCCCGTCATGATATAGCGGTAGGCGCGTACGAAGGAGATCACCGCTTCCTGTACGGTCATCTCACGGAAGGGGCCAAAGGTGCCGTCGGCATAGCCGCTGACAATGCCCACACCATAAAGCTCATCGATATAATCATTGGAGGAATCATACAGGGTTTTCGTATCCGTAAAGGGATGGGGCTTTGCCCCCTCCTCCAGATCGTAGCTGCAGACCTTCAGGGTTCTTGCGATCATGATCGCCATCTGCTCTCTGGTCAGGGTTCGGTTCGGTGCAAACTTGCCCGGCTCTACCCCGCCGATGATCCCCGCCTCGTATGCCGCAATGACCATGGGGTCATCACAGTCGGTAAAAGGAGATTCCTGTGTTGCTTTTCTTTCGATCCCCGTTACTGCCTGCAGAAAGTGCATGATGACACTGCAGAATTCCTGTCTGCTCATGGGAGAGGTTGCCTTCTTAAGCTCTGCATCTGTGATCAGCCCATGGCTGTAGGCATACTCCATGGAGGACACCGCCCATGGACTGGCATTCGTCTGGATCGCTGCGGCAGCGGAAAAAGCCACAGAAAGGCTCAGGATCGCCGCAAGGAAAATTGTCATAAACCGCTTCATAAAATCCAACCTTTCTTGAAGGACAGCACAAAAACGCACTGTCTTTCATGAATGTTTCAAACTTTTTTCGGTTCTTTTACAAAATTGTGAACACACATTCGTCTTTTATTATATCACGTTTTCCAAAATTGTCCACTAAAAAGTATTTTCCCCTCCACCCAACGGCACAAATTATACAAATTTTTGACATCCTCCACCACTTTCCCTGCATTATGTCACCCTTTCCAAAAGAAAAAGCCCGAAGGGTTTCCTTTCGGGCTCTGTTGCTTAATCCAGAGAAAGCTGACCGGGCAGATCATTTTCCGCCTTATCCTTCTCCTGTATGAAATGCCCCGTTCCGGGGATCTTTTTGGTTCTGTAGTATTCCACATCCTCTGCATGGAATTCCGCCTTTGTATATACCGCAGAAACAACGCTTTTCTTTTTCAGGGTGAATACCTGCACCCCGCCTGCGTTCTTTGTGGCACTGGAGGGGATCAGCTCCGTATTCAGAAGCGCCGCCTTATCGGTATTGCGCATGAGGATGAAATCTTCCTCTCCGTCCAGCTTCGCCATCCGCACCAGCTTTGCCTTGGCGGAATAGCCGTTGATGAGCTTTTTGCGGTTGGTCTTGGTTTCATAGGCACTGAGGGGCACCTTTGCCGCCTTGCCGTTTTCAAAGAAGAATACCAGCTGACCGCTGTAATCCGTTGTTGCCGTCAGATAGAGGATCTCCTCCGCCGCATCCATATTCAGCAGATTGGGCAGATAGTCCCCCAGTACGCTGGCCTTGGTATCCGCCACATCGGAGGCCTTCAGCTTATACACATTCTGCTGATCGGAGAAAAACAGCAGCTCCATACGGTTCGTGCCGTCCTGCTCTAAGAGCATTTCGTCCTCCTCCTTGAGCTTCTGCTCCCCAGCCATACGCAGAGAAGCATGGGAGATCTTCTTGAAATAGCCATGCTTGGTGAGGAAGAAGCGCACAGGGTAATCCTCGATGAAATCCTCCTTGGAAAGGGTCGCCACCTCATCGGCATGGATGATCTCCGTCTTTCTTTCCTTTCCGTATTTCTTCGCCACAGCCTTCAGCTGCTTTACGATGATATTTTTGATCTTGGCATCGCTTTTCAGAGTTTCATTGAGGCTCTGAATATCCTCCTCCAGAATCTTCAGCTCTTCAATGCGCTTGATGATATATTCCTTATTGATATTCCGCAGTCTGATCTCTGCGATATATTCCGCCTGCACCTCGTCGATTTCGAAGCCTGTCATCAGATTGGGTACGACCATTTTTTCCTCCTCCGTATTGCGGATGATGGCAATGGCCTTATCGATATCTGCAAGGATCTTTGCCAGACCCTGCAGCAGATGGAATTTTTCGGATTTTTTCTGAATATCGAAGGCGATCTGTCTGCGGATGGAATCCATACGGAAATCCGTCCAGTTTCTGAGGATATCGCCCACCCCCAGCACCATGGGTCTGCCATGGATGAGGACATTGAAATTACAGCTGAAATTATCCGCCAGCGGCGTCATGGCATAGAGCTTATGCATCAGCAGCTCCACATTGGTGCCCCGCTTCAGATCGATGGCGATCTTCAGCCCGTTCAGATCGGATTCATCTCTGACATCGGTCACATCCTTGATTTTTCCCGCCTTCACCAGTGCAATGATCTTATCCACGATGGCTTCGATATTGGTGGTGTAGGGGATCTCCGTCACCTCGATGCAGTTATCCTTTTTATCATACTGATATTTTGCCCGCAGCTTCACACTGCCTCTGCCTGTCTGATAGATCTGCTCCAGCTCTTTTCGGTTATAGATCAGCTGACCGCCCGTGGAAAAATCGGGTGCGGAAAGATGCTCGCACAGGTCGATGGTGTCATCCTTGATGAATTTCGCCGTTGCCTCGCACAGCTCCGCCAGATTGAAGCTGCAGATGGAGGATGCCATGCCTACGGCAATCCCCAGATTGGGATTGGCAAGGATATTGGGGAAGGTGGTGGGCAAAAGCGCCGGCTCCTTCATGCTGCCGTCATAGTTATCCACGAAATCCACGGTATTCTTATCGATATCCGCAAAGATCTCCTGACAGATCCCTTCCAGTTTTACCTCTGTATAACGGGAAGCGGCATACGCCATATCCTTGGAATAATATTTGCCGAAATTCCCCTCGGAATCCACAAAGGGCACCAGAAGGGCTTCATTATCTCTGGTCAGACGCACCATGGTTTCATAGATGGCGCCGTCCCCGTGGGGGTTCAGCTTCATGGTCTGCCCCACCACATTGGCGGATTTCGTTCTGTCTCCCTTCAGAAGCCCCATCTGATACATGGTATAGAGCAGCTTTCTGTGGGAGGGCTTGAAGCCGTCGATCTCCGGGATGGCACGGGAAACGATGACGCTCATGGCATAGGGCATATAGTTCAGCTCCAGCGTATCGGTGATCTTCTGTTCCTGTATGAAATTGTCTTTATATTCTTTTTTCGATGGTGTTTTTTTCTTAGCCATGCTCCACCTCTTAACTGATATCGATCATATCCAGATATCTGTGTCCCTCTTCTGCGATATGCTCTTTTCTGCCTGCCAGATTTTCCCCCAGCAGCAGTTCAAAAATCTGCTGTGTCCGCTCCGCTTCATCGGGTGTTACCAGAATCAGCCTGCGGGTTTCGGGGTTCATGGTGGTTTCCCACATCATTTCCGCCGCATTTTCGCCCAGCCCCTTGGAGCGTTTGATCTTCACCTTGCCTCTGAGCCTGGATGTGATCTGATTCTTTTCCGCATCGGTGTAGGCAAAGTATTTTTCCTTGCCGTGGCGGATCTCGTACAGGGGGGATTCTGCGATATAAACCTTCTTTTCATAGATGAGGGAAGGCACCAGACGATAGATCATCGTCAGAAGCAGGGTTCTGATCTGGAAGCCGTCCACATCCGCATCGGTGCAGAGGATGACCTTGCTCCAGCGCAGCTGTTCAATATCAAAGGAATTGAGCCCCTTATCGTGCTTGCTGCTTTTTACCTCTACACCGCAGCCCAGCACCTTCAGCAGGTCAATGATGATGTCATTATTGAAAATTTTATTATAATCCGCCTTCAGACAGTTCAGTATTTTCCCGCGGATGGGAATGATCGCCTGAAATTCCGCATCTCTGCCCTGCTTACAGGAGCCCAGGGCGGAATCGCCTTCCACGATGTAGATCTCTCTTCTGGAGACATCCTTGGTGCGGCAGTTGACGAATTTTTCCACACGGTTATTCATATCCAGATTGCCTGTCAGCTTTTTGCGGACATTGATACGGGTATTTTCCGCCGATTCCCGACTGCGCTTATTGACAAGGATCTGCCCTGCGATCTTATCCGCATCCATTTTATTTTCGATAAAATAGATCTCCAGCTGCTGACGGAAGAACTCCGTCATGGCATCCTGAATGAATTTATTGGTGATGGATTTTTTGGTCTGGTTTTCGTAGCTGGTCATGGTGGAGAAGGAATTGATGACCAGGATCAGACTGTCCTCCACATCGGCAAAGGTGATTTTCTTTTCATCCTTCTTATACAGACCGTTGCTTTTCAGATATTGATCGATGGCAAAAACAAAGGCATTTCTGACTGCCTTATCGGGGGAGCCGCCATGCTCCAGAAAGCTGGAGTTATGGTAGTATTCCAGCACATTCACATGGTTATTGAAGCAGAAGGCTGTTTCAAATTTCAGCTTATATTCCGCTTTATCCTCCCGATCTCTGCCCTTGGTTTCCGTCTGCAGGTAATGCACGGAGGTGAGCCCCTTCTCGCCGGAAAGCTCCTCCAGATAATCCCTGATGCCGTTTTTATAGCAATAGGAATAGGTTTCCTTTGTTTCCTCGTCATACAGTTCAAAGAGAAGCCCCGCATTGACCACTGCCTGTTTTTTCAGCACATCCTGAAAATAGGACAGGGGGATATGGATATCCGTGAAAACCTCTCTGTCGGGGCGCCATGTGATCTGGGTGCCTGTAGGGTGCTTCTCCGCCGCCTCCTTCATCAGACCGCCCACATTTTCGCCCTTTTCAAAATGGAGCTGATAGCACATGCCATCCCGATAGATGACTGCGTCCATATATTCCGAAGCGTACTGGGTGGCACAGGTGCCAAGCCCGTTCAGCCCCAGACTGAATTCGTAGTTTTCCCCTGTATTATTCTGATATTTCCCGCCTGCGTAAAGTTCGCAGAAAACCAGTTCCCAGTTGAACCGCTCCTCCTTGGCGTTATAATCCACGGGAATACCACGACCGTGATCCTTTACCAGAATGGACTGATCCTGATAACGGATGATCTCGATTTTCTTACCGTAGCCCTCCCTTGCCTCATCGATGGAGTTGGAAAGGATCTCGAAAAAGGCATGGGCGCATCCATCCAGCCCGTCGGAGCCGAAGATCACGCCGGGGCGCAGACGCACTCTGTCCGCTCCCTTCAGGGAGGTGATGCTTTCATTATTATAATTGGAATTTGCCTGATTTGTCATAAGCATCCCCTTCGTATCTTTTCTTGGCAGACCCTACATATTGAAAAAAACACGGTCTGCCCCACAATATCTACTTTAACAGCATTACAGACAGCCGTCAAGGCGAACAGAAATTTTTTCCCTGCGGGAGAGAGAAAATAGTTTGCAAATCGGGCTGTTCCCTGCTATAATATATTGGCTGAGGAGAAATATCCCCCACCCGTGGAAGCGTATCGAAGTGGTCATAACGAGCCTGACTCGAAAACGAAATCACTACTTGGTAATCTCCAGTTCTGAAAGCCTTGATTTCATAGGGTTTTTCTGCTATCTTTAATTTAATATTTTTCTTTTTTATGGGGTATTCCGGGCTCAGCACTCCCGGC
>JAUNCB010000041.1:0-648 GCA_030526765.1 Bacillota bacterium | reverse complement strand
CCCCATCAGTTCTCCCCATTTTCCAAGGTACTGATGTTGAGATAGATTTTTGGAGATGTACCCAAGCGGCTGAAGGGACTGGTCTCGAAAACCGGCAGGCGGCTCAAAAAGTCGTGCGTGGGTTCAAATCCCACCATCTCCGTGTATTAAAGTCAACAGTTATTTTTTACAACTGTTGGCTTTTCTTTTTTTCATCAGGAGTAAATCCTAAACCATTTAACATCGCATCAGCAGAAAGCAATTTTGAACTGTAATCCAGATGTGCATAGATGTTTGCTGTAGTAGAAAAATCACTGTGTCCAAGCCATTCCTGGATCTGTTTCATCGGAACACCATTTTTCAAGAGTAGTGATGCACAACTATGTCTAAGATCATGAAATCTGATATGCCTTAATCCATTTTTATTAAGTAATTTGGGAAATTCCCCTGTCACATAATGCGGCTTGATCAAATCACCAATCTCATTTACACACACATAATCAAGATATTCTTTTATGTAACTTCGTCCACATATGATTCCAATTCTTCAGGCCATACTTCGTGCCCTTCGTGATAAAAACGCACTATCCATTAAATAAAAATGCAGAGCCAACTTTTCCATTTCAAAAGGAATGAAAAGCTGGCTCTGCATTTTTATGTCTGGCTCAC
>JAUNCB010000302.1 GCA_030526765.1 Bacillota bacterium | reverse complement strand
CCATCTCTACGATATGAACGATAGGACGGTAACCGATACCCAATGCAAAATTCACAACAATAAACAGAACCATCGCAACTGCGAACAAAGGAGAAACCTGTACTCTCTTTGCTTTCCCTTCCTTGGGAAGAGACCAGATCGCAATAACGGAAGGCAGGAAATACATCGCATTCAGGATCATGGAAACAGCCAGTGCAGCCAGCACCAGAACCATTCTCAGACCCGTCATCTCGATTGCGGCGATCGCAAAATACAGTTTGGAAATAAACCCTGCAAACAGAGGAACACCGATCATGGAAAGTGCACCAACCGTAAATGCAACACCCGCCAGAGGATTCTTATGGGCTGCGCCCTTCAGATTTTCCAGCTGCTCCTTACCGCCGGCATCCTCAATGAAGGAGCCGCAGCAGATAAACAGCATGGATTTTGTCACCGCATGGGCAAATACATGGAATACCGCGGCTACGATACCCATAACAGAGCCCAGACCAATCCCCATAAAGATATAACCGATCTGCGCCACAGAGGAGTATGCCAGCATACGCTTCATACGGCCTTCATGCACTGCAAAAACAGAGCCCATTACCATGCCCAGAACACCAAGAACGAACATGATATCTGCGATCTGTAACTTAACCAGTGTATCCAGTGTGAATACCTCCAGACTCAGCTTGATCGCCAGAATCACATAAGCCTTCAGCACCAGACCGGAAAGGATACCATTCGAGGTCGTCATAGTGGAGCCATAGGCTGTAGGCAGTGCAGAATGGAAGGGGAACAGTGCACTCTTGATGCCCAGACCCACAAACATCAGCGTTACAATAAACATCAGCGCAAACTGATTCTCACCGTTTGCCATCAGCATGGCAATGGTTTCCTTGATCTGAGGGAACAGCAGATGTCCTGTAATGCCGTACAGGATACATACGCCCAGCAGGAACAGACCGGAGCCGACACAGCCAAACACCAGATAGTGGGTCGTACCGACAACGGAACGCTTTGTGCCCTTTGCCAGAATCAGAGAACAGGATGCAATGGTCAGAATTTCGATAAATACATAGGCAGTAAACATATCGTTGGTATATGTCATTGCCAGCATCGCCCCAAAAGTCGCATTCAGCATAATAAAATAGAAGCTCTGCTTTTCCGGTACGATTTCTTTAAAAATCTGTTCACTGCCTGCTGTGATCGTCAGAAACATAACTACGCTGATCAGCACAGCCAGCAGTGCCTCCAGAGGCCCGATCCGCAGTTCGTTGCCCCAGGGTGCAGGGAAATGCCCCATCATAAAGGTAAAGGCTTCCCCATTTTGTACTACATTCACCAGCAGAATAAAGGACAGCACACCCACAATGGCAACCATGCCGCCATGGATATATCGTGCGATCCTGCCATTTTTGATCAGAGGCGTGATGATACCGCAGAACATGGCAAAGAAAATGCTGAAGAAAGGTATATTATGTACTAAATTCAGATGATGTTCCATATTATTCCCCTTCCTCCTCTCTCATCATTTGCAGGATCTCGTCCATGTTCAGGGAGCCGTAGTGCTTATACAGCCGCAGAACCAGTGCCAGAGAGAACGCAGTAACAGATACGGATACAACGATGCCTGTCAGTACCAGACCGGCAGGAATGGGGTTGATATAATATTCCGCATCCACGATCCCGTTTGTCAGGATAGGTGCAACTCTGCCGAACACATAGCCCTTTGCCGCCAGGAACAGATAGGTTGCCGTATCCATGATATTCAGACCGATAAATTTTTTGATCAGATTGTTTTGCAGAAGCAGATTCATGAATCCAATGCCAAAAAGGATTACTGATGCTGCTTCGTAATAGTTTGTCAGTAATTGACTCATAATCAGACTTCTCCTTTTGTAAATAACGCATAGAATCCATACATGGTACAAGCTACGACCAGACCTACACAAATGTTCAGAGGCAGGATAAAGCCGGAGCTGAGAATGTTGCCGGGGGTACCCTTCGGGATCTCCCAGCCAACATGGTTTGCGCCCGTAAAGAAGGAATAGCTCTTACAGCCGCAGTAAGTAAGCAGACAGGCAACACTGATCCTTGTCAGTGTTTTGATGGTAAAGAAGGTCTGCA
>JAUNCB010000040.1 GCA_030526765.1 Bacillota bacterium | reverse complement strand
TTTTACAAAAAAAAGAGGGGGATAGCTTGCATGCAAAGTACTTTGTATACAAAAAAACGATTTTCAAAAAAAGTGGGACATTTTTTGGCGGTTTTTCTGAAATAAAAACAAATTTTTAACAAATTGGGTTGAAATGTAAAAACTTTGATGATATAATCAAGGCAATACAGGAGGGCTATGCCCGTATGCCTGTAGAAACGAATGATGAGACTTATATTCAGAAATAGAAGGATATAGGTTTTTTCTAATGTCATTCGATGGGAGATTCGCAATAAAGAAACACGGGGACAGCGAATCCCGCCCAAACATTCTTCATGATTGTTTATCGCATGGTCAAATATACGATAGAGGAGGGAAACGAGGATGTATACAATGGGCATTGACGTCGGCTCCGCTTCTTCCAAGGTTGTAATCCTGAAGGACGGTAAAGACATCGTTGCTGCAGAGGTTGTACAGGTTGGTACAGGTTCTACAGGTCCCAAGAAAGCGATTGAAATGGCTTTCGAAGCAAGTGGTCTGAAGCAGGAAGATATTACATTCACTGTTGCAACAGGCTATGGCAGATTTTCTCTGGATGCTGACAAGCAGTTCTCCGAGATCAGCTGTCACGCAAAAGGTATTTTCTTTTTGGTACCCACTGCACGTACTATCATTGATATCGGCGGTCAGGACGCAAAGGCGATCCGACTGGATAACAAGGGTGGTATCAAGCAGTTTTTTATGAACGATAAATGTGCGGCAGGTACAGGTCGTTTCATCGAGGTTATGGCCAGAGTTCTGGAAACAACACTGGATGAAATGGCTCAACTGGACGAACTTGCAACAGAAACAGCACCTATCAGCAGTACTTGTACTGTATTTGCTGAATCTGAAGTTATTTCTCAGCTTTCCAAAGGCACAAGCAGAAATAACATTGCAAAAGGGGTTCATATGTCCGTAGCTAGCAGAGCTTGCGGTCTCGCTTACAGAGGCGGTCTGGAAAAAGATGTAGTTTTCACAGGCGGCGTAGCAAAAAACGAGGGCGTAGTAAGAGCTGTGTCTAGCGTATTGAAAACAGATGTAATTGTGGCACCCAATCCACAAACAACAGGCGCTCTCGGTGCGGCACTGTTCGCATACGAAGCGGCAACAAAAAAATAATAAGAAAGAGGGATTAGAATGAGTTTAACACAAGGCATGGCAGCAAAAAAATTGTTAGGCTACTACCAGAACAAAGCCGATCAGGATGCAAGAGAAGCTAAAGCAAGAGGCGAACTTGTTTGTTGGTCTGCTTCCGTAGCTCCTTCCGAATTCTGCGTAACAATGGGTATCGCTATGATCTACCCCGAAACACACGCAGCTGGTATCGGTGCTAGAAAAGGCGCTATCGATATGCTGGACGTTGCAACAAGAAAAGGTTACAACATCGACTGTTGTTCTTACGGTAGAGTAAACATGGGCTACATGGAATGTCTGAAAGAAGCAGCTATCACAGGCGTAAAACCCGAAGTTCTGGTTAACTCCCCTGCAGCTGATGTTCCTCTGCCCGACCTGGTAATCACATGTAACAATATCTGTAACACACTGCTGAAATGGTACGAAAACCTGGCTGCAGAACTGGATATTCCCTGCATCGTAATCGACGTACCTTTCAACCACACAATGCCTATCCCCGAATATGCAAAAGCATATATCGCTGATCAGTTCAGAAACGCTATTTCTCAGCTGGAAGTAATCTGCGGCAGACCTTTCGACTGGAAAAAATTCAAGGAAGTTAAAGACCAGACACAGCGTTCCGTATACCACTGGAACAGAATCGCTGATATGGCTCAGTACAAACCCTCTCCTCTGAATGGTTTCGACCTGTTCAACTACATGGCACTGATCGTAGCTTGCCGTTCCCTGGACTATGCTGAAATCACATTCAAAGCATTCGCTGACGAACTGGAAGCTAACCTGAAAGCTGGCGTATACGCTTTCAAAGGCGCAGAAAAAACACGTTTCCAGTGGGAAGGTATCGCTGTATGGCCTCACCTGGGTCACACATTCAAAACAACAAAGAACCTGGGCGCTATCATGACAGGTACAGCATACCCCGCTCTGTGGGATCTGCACTATGATGCAAACGATGAATCCCTGCACTCCATGGCAGAAGCTTACACAAGAATCTACATCAATACTTGCCTGTCCAACAAAGTTGAAGTTCTGCTGAACATCATGAACAAAGGCCAGATCGATGGTACAATCTACCACCTGAACAGATCTTGTAAGCTGATGAGCTTCCTGAACGTTGAAACAGCTGAAATCATCAAGGGTATCAACGGCAAACCTTACGTATCCTTCGATGGTGACCAGACAGACCCTAACGTATTCTCTCCCGCGCAGTACGAAACACGTGTACAGGCACTGGTTGAAATGATGGAAGCAAACTTGGCAGCAGAATAATTTTGAGGAGGAGAAAACGATGAGTAAAGTAGAAGCTATCTTATCCCAACTGAAAGAAGTTGCAGCTAATCCTAAAAAAGCAATGGATGATTATAAAGCTGAAACAGGTAAAGGCGCTGTAGGTATCATGCCTATCTACGCTCCCGAAGAAATGGTACATGCAACAGGTTACCTGCCTATGGGTATCTGGGGTGCTCAGGGCAAACAGATCTCTAAAGCACGTACATATCTGCCCGCATTCGCATGTTCTATCATGCAGCAGGTTATGGAACTGCAGTGTGAAGGCGCTTATGATGAACTGGCAGCAGTTCTGTTCTCCGTTCCTTGTGACACTCTGAAATGTCTGTCCCAGAAATGGAAAGGCGCTAACGCTGACAAAGTTATCGTATTCACACACCCTCAGAACAGAGGCCTGGAAGCAGCTAACAAATTCCTGGTAACAGAATACGAACTGGTTAAAGCACAGCTGGAAGCTTACCTGGGCGTTAAAATCACAAACGCAGCTCTGGAAAACTCCATCGCTATCTACAACGAAAACAGAGCAGTTATGCGTGAATTCGTTAAAGTAGCAGCTGACTACCCTCAGGTTATCAGCGCTGTTGACCGTCATGCTGTATTCAAAGCAAGACAGTTCATGCTGAAAGAAAAACACACAGCACTGGTGAAAGAACTGATCGCTGAAGTAAAAGCAATGCCCGTACAGCCTTGGGACGGCAAAAAAGTTGTTGTTACAGGTATCATGCTGGAACCCAACCAGGTTCTGGAAATCTTCGACGAATTCAAACTGGCTATCGTTGATGACGATCTGGCTCAGGAAGGCAGACAGATCCGTGTTGACGTTCTGGACGGCGAAGAAGGCCCTCTGTACAGAATGGCAAAAGCATGGCAGCAGATGTATGGTTGCTCCGTTGCAACAGATACAAAGAAAGGCCGCGGCAAAATGCTGATTAACAAAACAATCGCTGCAGGCGCTGACGCTGTAATCGTAGCTATGATGAAATTCTGTGATCCCGAAGAATGGGATTACCCTGTAATGTACAGAGAATTCGAAGAAAAAGGCGTTAAGAACCTGATGATCGAAGTTGACCAGGAAGTTACATCCTTCGAACAGGTTAAAACAAGACTGCAGTCCTTCGTTGAAATGCTGTAATTATCCTACCGCATTTGCTTGATGGAAATGTAAATAAACAGGGGTAGGAGACTACCCCTGTTCTTGTAATTCAGATTATTACAACTGATTTTTTATAGGAGGTCTAACATAATGGCTAGACAGGTAAAAGTTATTACTGCTGCAGAAGCTGCTATGCTGATCAAAAACGGCGATACAGTTACAACAAGCGGTTTCGTAGCATCTGCTATTCCCGAAGCTCTGGACAGAGCTGTAGAAGAAAGATTCCTGGCAACAGGTGAACCCAGAGATCTGTTCTATGTATACTGCGGTTCTCAGGGTAACAAAGACGGTCGTGGTGCAGAACATTTCGCACACGAAGGTCTGCTGAAGAGATTCATGGCTGGTCACTGGGCAACAATCCCTGCTATGCAGAAACTGGCTCTGGATAACAAAATCGAAGCTTACAACGTATCTCAGGGTGCTCTGTGCCACCTGTTCAGAGACATCGCTGGTCACAGACCCGGTTACCTGACAAAGGTTGGTATGGGTACATTTATCGACCCCAGAAACGGCGGCGGTAAAATCAATGCAAAAACAACAGAAGACTACATTCAGCTGGTTGAACTGAACGGTGAAGAATACATGTTCTATCCCGCATTCCCCATCAATGTAGCTATGATCAGAGGTACATACGCTGACGAAGCTGGTAATATTACATTCGAAAAAGAAGTATCCCCTCTGGAAGGTACATCCGTATGTCAGGCTGTTAAAAACAGCGGCGGTATCGTTATCGTTCAGGTTGAAAAACTGGTTAAATACGGCACACTGGATCCCAGAATGGTTAAAGTTCCCGGCATCTATGTTGACTACGTAGTAGTTGCTGATCCTAAAGATCACCAGCAGACACTGGATTGTGAATACGATCCCGCTCTGTCCGGCGAATGCAGAAGACCTGAAGTTGCTCCCGAACCCCTGCCTCTGGACGCTAAGAAGATCATCGGTCGTCGTGGCGCTCTGGAACTGGAAAAAGACGTTGCAGTTAACCTGGGCGTTGGTGCTCCTGAATATGTTGCTTCCGTTGCTAACGAAGAAGGCATCGGCGACTTCATGACACTGACAGTAGAAGGCGGCGCTGTTGGCGGTGTTCCCGGCGGCGGCATCCGTTTCGGTGCATCCTACAACCCCGATGCTCTGATCGACCAGGCTTACCAGTTCGACTTCTATGATGGCGGCGGTCTGGATCTGTGCTATCTGGGTCTGGCTGAATGTGACCCTAAGGGCTGCATCAACGTTTCCAGATTCGGTCCCAGAATCGCTGGTTGTGGTGGTTTCATCAACATCACACAGTGCACACCTAAGGTATTCTTCTGTGGTACATTTACAGCAGGCGGTCTGAAAGTAAAAGTAGAAGACGGCAAAGTTGTAATCGTTCAGGAAGGTAAACAGAAGAAATTCGTTAAATCTGTAGAACAGATCACATTCAACGGTGACGTTGCAAATGCAAACGGTCAGAAAGTAATGTACATGACAGAAAGATGTGTATTCGTTCTGAAAGAAGACGGTCTGCACCTGACAGAAATCGCACCTGGTATTGATCTGCAGACACAGATCCTGGATCAGATGGAATTCGAACCTATCATTGATAGAGATGAAAACGGCGAAATCAAACTGATGCCCGCTGCTCTGTTCGAACCTGGTCTGATGGGTCTGAAAGCAATGAAATCCTGATATTTCATACAGAACTAAGAACTTTTGCTGATCGTTTTGGAAAAAATAATCAGACAGAAGGTGATGGAGCGGTATCGCGTGAGCGATACCGCTCTTTTTTGTTGTATGCAGTTAAGGAGATACAAATGCTTTTATATGGAAAACGGGAAATATGAAATCATAGAGAATAGATAAAATTTAGAAAAAGCCTTGCAAATCAAGGAAAACTGTGGTATAGTAATCAACAGTAATAATATAAGTTGTCGGCGAAAAGAGTGGGTAGAAAAACCCGCTCTTTGTTGTTGTATGGGCAAAAAGTTACGCAGGCGGGCATAGCATGGAAAAGAATGCTATACGCCGGCGTATGTTGGAAAAAGAATTTGGAAATAACAAAAAAAGAGGTGTGAGAATGGCAAAGGCGAATAATACGGAAGCAAAGGTTCTGCCCCTTCTGGAGCCAATCGTGGACGCGAATGGCCTGGAGCTGGTGGATCTGGAATTTGTAAAGGAAGGCGTAAACTGGTATCTGCGTGTATATATCGATAAAGACGGCGGCGTAAGCATCGATGACTGTGAACTGGTAAGCCGTGCGCTGGAAGCAAAGCTGGATGAAAAGGATCCCATCGAGCAGGCGTATATTCTGGAGGTAAGCTCTCCCGGTATTGACAGACCACTGAAAAAAGAAGCGGACTTTGTAAAATATCAGGGTGAAATCATTGATGTAAAGCTGTATAAAGCACAGGATGGCAGCAAACAGTTCCAGGGAAAACTGCTGGGACTGGAAAACGGTGTGCTTTCCATCGAAGAAGAAAATGGTAATGTTGTAACATTTGAACATAAAGATACAGCCAGCGTAAGACTGGCAGTGATCTTCTGATCAAGGGAGGAATCTGGAAAATGGATAGTAAAGAATTTTTGACCGCATTAGAGCTGGTTGCAAAAGAAAAAGGCATTGATAAGGAAATCATTTTTGAAGCAATCGAAGCTTCTCTGGTTTCTGCATGCAAGAAAAATTTCGGAACAAGCCAGAATATCAAAGTAGTGATCGACAGAGAAACAGGTAATGTTGCGTGCTATGCACAGAAAACAGTGGCAGACCCTGTGGAAGATCCTCAGCTGGAAATGTCTCTGGAAGCAGCAAGAGAAATCAAAGGCTATTATACAGTAGGTGATATCGTAGATATCGAGGTAACACCCAGAGATTTCGGCAGAATTTCCGCTCAGACAGCAAAACAGGTGGTTGTGCAGAAATTCCGTGAAGCAGAAAGAGAAATCCTGTTCAATCAGTACATCACAAAGGAAAGAGAAGTGGTGACTGCTATCGTACAGAGAAAAGAACGCCGTAATGTAATCGTTCAGATGGGCAAGATCGATGCGGTTCTTGCTGCAAATGAACAGATCCCCGGCGAACAGTATAATTTCATGGATCGTGTGAAGGTATATGTTGTAGAAGTGAAGCAGACCACAAAGGGTCCTCAGATCTTTGTATCCAGAACACATCCCGAACTGGTAAAACGCCTGTTTGAACAGGAAGTACCGGAAGTACATGACGGTACTGTTGAAATCAAGAGCATTGCCAGAGAAGCAGGCAGCAGAACAAAGATCGCAGTTACATCCAAAAATGAAAATGTGGATGCACTGGGTGCATGCGTAGGTCAGAATGGTTACAGAGTCAATGTGATCGTAAATGAACTGGGCGGCGAAAAGATCGATGTCATCAACTGGAGCGAAGACCCCAGAGAATTTATTGCTGCAGCACTGAGCCCCTCTAAGGTTCTGGAGGTTAAGCTGAATGAAGCAGAACAGAGTGCAAAGATCGTTGTTCCCGACCATCAGCTGTCTCTGGCAATCGGTAAGGAAGGTCAGAATGCGAGACTTTCTGCAAAGCTGACAGGCTGGAGAATCGACATCAAGAGCGAAACACAGGCAAGAGAAACAAACTTCCTGGCAGATGATCCTGTTGTAGAAGAGGAAGACGATATCGCTGTGCTGGATGCAATGGATGCAGAGGAAGATGCAGAGATCATCGCAGAAGCTCCTGAAACAGAAGAATAAGAGGGAGGAGAGCGTATGAAGCAGAGAAAAGTACCTCTCAGAAAATGCACCGGTTGTCAGGAAATGAAAAACAAAAAAGAACTCATCCGTATTGTCAGAAATGACGAGGGTGAATTTTCGTTGGATCGCACAGGCAAAAAGCCCGGTCGTGGCGCATATATCTGTCCTAATGGGGAATGTCTGGCAAAGGCACAGAAATCCAAGGGACTGGAACGCTCCTTCAAGGCACCTGTGCCGAAGGATGTATATGAGCAGCTGCTGCAGGAGATGGAGGCGGAGGAAAATGCTTAAGTTTTTTTCCCTTCTGGGACTTTGCAAGCGGGCGGGCAAGCTCGCTGCAGGCGAAGTGGCAGCTGAACAGGCAGTGCGCGGCAAAAAAGCGTTTCTGCTGATCATATCGGAGGATGCCTCCAAAAATACAAAGAAGAAATTCAGAAATTCCGCAGCTTATTATGAACTGCCTCTGGCAGAGATTGGAACAAAGGAAGAACTGGGCAGAGCCATCGGAACAGATATGCGGTCTGTGATCGCCATTACCGAAGAGGGCTTTGCGAAAAAACTGAAACAGCTGGCGGATGATACCATAGAGAATAGAACGAAGATCGGTGAAAACTGATATTCGAGAAAGATGAGGTGTTGTGGAATGTCCAAGATTCGAATTTACGAACTGGCAAAGCAGCTGAATGTTGCAAATAAAGACCTGATGGAAAAAATTCATAGCGTTGGGATCGAGGCAAAAAGCCATATGGGGATGCTGACAGAAGAAGAGGCAGCTAAGGTGACAGCGCTGTTCCAGCCTAAGAAAGAAGAAGCAAAGAAAGAAGCACCTAAGCAGGATG
>JAUNCB010000039.1 GCA_030526765.1 Bacillota bacterium | reverse complement strand
ATCCAGATTTCCTATGCCTTTGTGATCGGGCTGGTTTTTGGTGCAGGATATCTCAGGACAGAAAGCTTACCGCTTTTGGTTTCTGCCCATTGGGGGATTGATTTTACCTCCCAGATTTTTCAGACAGACGACAGGGGATTTACCGCAGGCGAGAAAATCGCACTGGTTCTGCTTCTGGCAGGGCTTGTTGTTTACGCCATCCGTCTGATGCGAAAAAACGATGGCCGTAAGACAGATGAGGCAGGAAAAATGGACCCTTTTGGGGAGAAAATCGAACGGGAAAAATAGTATCCAAAAAGCGATGGAGGAAACCTTGCGGAAACTGGTGCTTTTTTGGAGATGCAGGAAAAAAGCCCTCGGCAAAACTGACAATTTTCCGGGAACATGGTTGACAAAGCGAGTGAAATGGATTATATTGTTAAAAGTAAAACAAATGAAGACTGGAAATATGCCCAAACGCAGTCTGGGCCAGCCTTTATTTGCTATAAAAATTTTACTACCCACTATTATTAAAATTTTTATCATTTAGGAGGACGATACCAATGAAAATTGCATTCTTCGACACAAAATCCTACTGGGTTGACGGTTTCAAACCCATGGCAGAAAAATACGGCTATGAAATCACATTCTTCAATGAAAGACTGACACCCGCAACAGCTCACCTGGCTGCAGGTCATGACGCTACATGCTCTTTCGTTAACGACGAACTGCCCGCAGAAGTTGTTAAAACACTGAAAGATCTGGGTATCAAAGTTCTGCTGCTGAGATGTGCAGGTTTCGACTCTGTAGATCTGGCTGCTGCAAAAGAAGCTGGTCTGCCCGTTCTGCGTGTACCCGCTTACTCTCCCGAATCCGTTGCTGAACAGGGTGCTGCTCTGCTGATGACAATCAACAGAAACACACACCTGGGCTGGGATAGAACAACAAAATTCAACTTCGATATCGCTGGTCTGACAGGTATCGCTCTGGTTGGCAAAACAGCTGGTGTTATCGGTACAGGTAAAATCGGTCAGTGCATGATCAACATTCTGAAAGGCTTCGGCATGAACGTAATCGCATACGATGCATTCCCCAACCCCAACCTGGGTCTGGAATACGTTGAACTGGATGAACTGTACGCTCGTTCCGATGTTATTTCCATCCACTGCCCTCTGATGCCCGCTACAAAACACATGATCAACGCTGAATCCATCGCTAAAATGAAAGATGGCGTTATCTTCATCAACGTTGCTCGTGGTGGTCTGGTTGATTCCGAAGCTCTGGCAGATGCTCTGGAAGCAGGCAAATTCCGTGGCGTAGGTGCTGACGTTTGCGAAAAAGAACATGAATACTTCTTCGAAAACTGCATGGATAAAGAAAAAGATCCTACACTGGCAAGACTGCTGGCTAACCCTAAATTCGTTCTGTCCGGTCACCAGGCTTTCCTGACAGTTGATGCATTGGAACAGATGGCTCTGGTTACGCTGGAAAACTACAAAGCTTTCCTGGCTGGCGCTGAACTGGTTAACGAAGTAAAATAATCTGATTCTGTAATTATTTTTACATAATGAGATCCAAAGAGGAGAAACGATTGTTTCTCCTCTTTTTTTAATTGTGGGAAGAATGTTGAATTCTTCTCTTTTTTTGTGATATACTCCTAAGAAATAAGAACGGTTCGAAACAGCTCTAATTCTTTTTGATTAGGGCATTTCGTTGTGGATAGAATAACAGGAGGAAAAAAGCATGGGATTATTTGACAGATTCAGAAATCACGAATCCAAGGGACAGGAATTTTACTGCATCGTCGGGCTGGGAAACCCCGGCAGACAGTATGAGGACACCAAGCATAATGTGGGCTTTCTGGTCATTGACCGACTGGCGGAGAAATATGATATCAAAGTAGATAAATTCAAAAACAAGGCTTTTGTGGGAGATGGCATGATCCGTGATAAGCGGGTACTGTTGGTGAAGCCCCAGACCTTTATGAACCTCAGTGGGGAAAGTGTGCGGGAAATCGTAAATTTCTATAAGATCCCGCAGGAACGCTTTGTGGTGATTTTCGACGATACCAGCCTGCCCTGCGGCAGTGTGCGGATTCGGGAGAAGGGCAGCCATGGCGGCCATAACGGCATCCGCAATATCATCGAGCAGATGGGAACAGATCAGTTTTACCGTATCAAGGTGGGCATTGGAGAGAAGCCCAGCGGCTGGGATCTGGCGGATTATGTGCTGGCAAAATTCAATGATGAGGATCTGGCTGCTATGGACGAAGGGATCGATAAGGCTGCCAAGGGCGTGGAGCTGATGCTTTCCAGAGGGATCGCAGAGGCGGCAAACCGTGTGAATGTGAAGCCGAAAACGGCGAAAAAGCAGAAGGCTGCAGCCGAAAAAGAGGCGGAGGAAAAGAAGGCGGCAGAGGAGCAGAAGCCTGCAGAAGCAGTGAAAGAAGTGACGGAAGCATGAAAGCATTAACAGAACCCCTGCTGGAGCTTGGCAGCTATCGGCAGATATTGGAAGGGATCGAAGCAAATACCACTGTTTTCGCAACAGGGGTTATTGATGCTGCAAAAAATCATCTGAGCCATTGCCTGAAAATCCATACAGAAAGACCGATGCTGATTTTGACCTACAGCGAGCTGCGGGCAAAGGAGATTCTGGAGGGGCTGTCTGCCTTTGATAAGGATTGCTGTTATTATCCGGCAAAGGATATTCTTTTTTACAGTGCCGATGTGCATAGCATGGAAATGAACCGACAGCGGTTTCTGTTGCTGGAAAGGCTGCTGCGGGGGGAGACACCCCTTATTGTGGCATCCATGGATGCCCTGCTGGATAAATACCCGCAGAAAGAGGTATTTTCCTCCTTTCTGCTGCATCTGAAGGTGGGGGATATTGCAGAGATCGCCGAGCTGAGCAGAAAACTGGTGCAGCTTGGCTATGAACGGGCGGAGCTGGTAGAAAGCCCTGGGCAGTTTTCTCTGCGGGGCGGCATTCTGGATGTGTGGTCGCTGACGGCGGAGGAGGCTGTCCGTATCGAATTCTGGGATGATGAGATCGATTCCATCCGCAGCATGGATGCAGGAAGCCAGCGTTCTGTGGATAAACTGGGGGAAGCGGTGATCTTTCCCATGCGGGAGATCGTTTTTACAGAGGCGCAGGCAGTGGAAGCGGCAGAGCGTATTACAAAGGAATATGTGAAAACGCTGAAAAATATGGAGAAAAAAGGGATGGAGGAAGCGGCGGAGCGTCTGCGGGAGCAGATCGGCGAAGCGGCAGAGCTGCTGCGGGCGGAGCATACGCTGGCTGCCCCCGATGCCTTTGCAGATTATTTTTATGAGGAAACAGTCAGCCTTCTTTCTTATCTCAGAGAGGATACCATTCTTTGTGTGGATGAGCCGGAGCGGGTGCGGGAACACATGGATATTCTGGCGGAGGAATATCAGGAATCGGTAAAGGGGCGGATTGAACAGGGTTACCTGCTGAGCGGACAGAGTCGGATGCGCTACAGCTACGGAGAGATACTGGGACAGATGGAGGGCTTTGCGAAGGTGCTCTTTGCAGGGCTTAGCCAGAAAACGGCGGATTTTCGTCCGAAGGCAATGGTGGATATTGCCGTGCGGTCCACACCCTCCTTCCAGCAGCGGGCAGATCTTTTTGTGGAAGAGCTGCAGTATCTGAAAAAAGAGGGCTTCCGCACCCTTATCCTTGCAGGCAGCGGCACCAGAGCAAAACGCATTGCGGAGGAACTGACGGATGTGGGGCTGGAGGCCGTTTATGTGGAAGATCTGGAAAAGGAGATCCCCCAAGGGGCGATCCGCCTGTGCAGAGGCAGTCTTTCCAAGGGTTTCCGTTATGATTTCATTAAGCTGGCAGTATTCTGCGATAATGAGCTTTTTGGCGGCAAGGAAAAAAAGAAACGAAAAAAACGCCGCAAGGACGGGGCAGCCATTGAGAGCTTCACCGATCTTCGCATCGGCGATTATGTGGTACACGATAACCATGGGATTGGTGTATTCCGCGGGCTGGAGAAAATATCCGTGGAGGGTGTGCAGAAGGATTATATGAAAATTTCCTATCGGGATGGCGGAAATCTTTTTGTGCCCGTCAATCAGATGGATATGGTACAGAAATATATTGGCACAGGCTCTGCGGCACCGAAGCTGAATAAGCTTGGCGGGCAGGACTGGGCAAAGGCAAAGGCGAAGGCAAGAAAAGCAGTGCAGATCATGGCGGAGGATCTGGTGGCGCTTTATGCCAAACGAGCGGCGGCGAAGGGGCATGCATACGGCAGTGATACCGTATGGCAGAGGGAGTTTGAGGAAAACTTCCCCTTTACGGAAACAGATGACCAGCTCAATGCCATTGAGGATGTAAAAAAGGATATGGAAAGCACTAAGGTCATGGACAGGCTGATCTGCGGCGATGTGGGCTACGGTAAGACGGAGGTCGCCATCCGTGCGGCATTCAAGGCGGTACAGGAGGGCAAGCAGGTGGCATTCCTTGTGCCCACCACCATCCTTGCCCAGCAGCATTTTCATACCTTCAGCCAGCGGATGGAGGGCTATCCCATGAAGATCGAGCTGCTGTCCCGCTTCCGTACACCGAAGCAGCAGAAGGAAAGCCTGTATAATATGGAACGGGGCTTTTCGGATATTCTGATCGGTACCCATCGGATTCTGTCCAAGGACGTAAAATTCAAGGATCTGGGGCTGATCATCGTGGATGAGGAGCAGCGCTTTGGTGTTGCCCATAAGGAAAAGCTGAAGGCGCTCAGAGAAAATGTGGATGTGCTGACGCTTTCCGCAACGCCCATCCCCAGAACTCTGCATATGAGCCTTGCGGGGATTCGGGATATGAGTCTTCTGGAGGAGCCTCCTCAGGAAAGACACCCCATTCAGACCTATGTGATGGAAAGCAATCCGGAGTTCATTCGGGAGGCCATCCATCGGGAGATCAGCCGCGGCGGACAGGTGTATTATCTGTATAATCGGGTGGAAACCATCAGTGAGGAAGCCTTCCGCATCCAGAAGCTGGTGCCGGAGGCAACGGTGACCTATGCCCACGGGCAGATGTCGGAACGGGAGCTGGAGCGGATCATGGGAGAATTCATTGAAGGGGAGATCGATGTGCTGGTCTGCACCACCATCATCGAAACGGGGATGGATATTTCCAATGCCAATACCATTATCATTCAGGATGCCGACCGCATGGGGCTTTCTCAGCTGTATCAGCTGCGGGGACGGGTTGGCAGAAGCAGTCGGATCGCCTATGCATATCTTTTGTACAGGCGGGATAAAATGCTGCGGGAAGCGGCGGAAAAGCGGCTGCAGACCATTCGGGAATTTACGGAATTCGGCTCCGGCTTCAAAATTGCCATGCGGGATCTGGAGATCCGTGGCGCAGGCAATCTGCTGGGGGCGGAGCAGCATGGCCACATGGAGGCGGTTGGCTATGATATGTATTGCCGTTTGCTGGAGGAAGAGGTGCAGAATCTGAAGGGAACGGCACCCAGAGAGGAAAGCTTTGAAACCTCCGTTGATCTGAATATCAGTGCCTATCTTCCGGATTTCTATATACAGAATCAGGAGCAGCGGATGGAGCTGTATAAGCGTATCGCTGCTATTCATACCCAGGAGGAATATTATGATATGCAGGAGGAACTGGAGGATCGCTACGGAGATCTGCCAAAGGCAGTCCAGCTTCTGCTGGAGGTGGTGCTGCTGAAGGCGGAGGCTCACGGAATGGGCATCACAGCCATTACCCAGAAGCATGGGAATATCCTTCTGGAATTCAGAGACCAGCCCAATATCGATCCGGATAAGCTGATGGGGCTGATTACGGCGAAAAAAGGGAAATATCTGTTTACAGCAGGAGTAAAGCCCTATCTGACCATTCAGCCGGACAGGGGGGAAGGTGCCCTTGCGATGGTGAAAAATTTCTTCGAAGGATTGAAAGCGTGATATATTCCTAGTATAATCAAAGCACGAGATTGTTTGAAAAGGCAGGTTTTGCTTTATGAAAAGAAAATGGAAGGGTCTTATGAGTCTCCTTCTGCTGCTCTGTCTGACGGCATGCGGCGGCGGTGATTCTGCAGATAAAACGGTTTTGCGGATCGGAGAAAGAGAGATCGGCAGAGCGGAATATATGGTTTACCTTTATACCACCAGCCAGAGCTTTGAGGCTGCGGCGGGGGAAGATGTGTGGGGGATGGATTTTGACGGCCAGACAGCGGATCAGCTGGTGGAGGAAAGAACCATCAATACCCTGCAGAGTGTCATTGCTGCGGAGGATTATGCGACGGCAAACGGTATTTCTCTGACGGAAGAGGAAAAGGCGCAGGCGGAGCTGGCGGCGGAGCAGTTTTTTGCAGGAGTCAGCGAAGAGGATCTGAAAAAGATTCAGGTGGAAGAGGAAGAACTGGCAAAGCTGATGGAGGCATCTTATCTCTATACCCTGGTACACCAGAGCATTGCAGAGGAATGTCAGGTGGATGCGGGAGAAACGGAAGCATACTATCAGGAAAACAAGGATATCCTGCAGACGGAATATACGACTCTGCATGTGCAGTCAGTTCTGGTGGATACAGAGGAAACCGCAGAGAAAGTGGCGGAACAGGCAAGAAACGGTGCGGATTTCGGGGAACTGTTTGCAACCTATGATATTCAGCCCGATGAGGAAAACAATGGTAAGGTGTCCATGTATCAGGGGCAGCTTCAGGCCCTCTTCGGTTTGCCGGATAACCTGCGGGTAGGAGAGATCTATGGCCCCATTCAAAGGAGCAACGGCTATTTTGTGCTGCAGATCATGGCACAGGAAACCCCTTCGGCAGAAGAGGTGAGAGATCTGGCGGAACGGATCTACCGTTCGGATGTGCAGATGGCATACACAGAGGCAAGATTTGAAGAAATGATGAAATCTCAGACAGTGGAAAAGGTGGCTGAAAACTGGGATTCTCTGGAAAAATTCCATTGATACAGGAGGTGTTCCCCCAAGCGGCGGAACACCTTTTTTGAATTGTTTTTTCGGAATGTTTTTGAGGAATGCGTTTCCCGGTTGAAAAAGACAGAAGAATAAGATATGATGAGGAAAAGAAAAGGCGATTTTGTCGCTTTGTAAACAGGGAGGATACAGGATGGAGATCAGAAAAATTTGGGCAATGTATTTCAGCCCCACAGGAGGCACGGAAAAAACAGTAAAAACAACAGCGGAGGCTTTGGCGGCAAAGCTGGGACTTCCCATGGAGGCGTATGATTTCACACTGCCCGGTGTACGGGAGCAGGAGGCTGTTTTCGGCGAGGGGGATGTGGTGGTTTGCGGCACACCGGTTATTGCGGGACGAGTGCCCAATGTGCTGCTGCCCTATCTGACAGGAAAGGTAAAGGGGAATGGCGCGCTGGCAGTGCCTGTGGTTTCCTTTGGGAACCGCAATTTTGACGATGCGCTGATTGAGCTGCGCAATATTCTGGAGGAGGATGGCTTCCGTACGGTGGCAGGCGGTGCCTTCATCAGCGAACATTCCTTTTCCAAAACTCTGGCGGCGGGCAGACCGGATGAGAAGGACCTGGCTGTGATGCGGGAATTCGGTGAAAAGATCGCAGAAAAGCTGATGAGCGGCTGGGAATATGCTGCGCCGATTCAGGTGAAGGGCTGTGACCCCATCCGTCCTTATTTCAAGCCACAGGACAGAGACGGAAACCACATTGATATCCGCAAGGTGAAACCGAAGGTAAATGATGATTGCTGCGGCTGCGGCATCTGTGCGGCGGTTTGTCCCATGGGCTCCATCAATCCGGAAAATATTCGGGAATACATCGGCATCTGCATCAAATGCTGTGCCTGTGTGAAAAAATGCCCCAGTCAGGCAAGATACTATGATGACTCCGGTTATATCTATCATAAAGAGGAACTGGAAGAGCTGTATGAAAGACGGGCAGAGCCGGAGTATTTTCTGTAAGGCGGAATAAGAACATATTCTTTGAAAAACTGGGAACAACTGTTCCCTTTTTTCTTTTGCTGTGATATACTTTTTTTCAGAAAGAACAGGAGGTGATGGCATGGATGAAATGAAACTGACGGGAGAAGTGGAGAGTATCCTGTTTCAGAATCGGGATAACGGATATACCGTTTTTACCCTGACAACAGAGGATGATGAGGTGACCTGCGTGGGCACACTGCCGGAT
>JAUNCB010000038.1:6510-8175 GCA_030526765.1 Bacillota bacterium | reverse complement strand
GCCTTTGATACCATATATGCAGAGGGACAGCGCAGATACGTGGAATCCCTGTCCTCCTATGCAAGGCAGTTTCTGGGCCAGATGGAAAAACCGGATGTGGAGCTGATCGAAGGGCTTTCTCCTGCGATTTCCATCGATCAGAAAACCACTAGCCATAATCCCCGCTCCACCGTGGGCACGGTAACGGAAATCTACGATTATCTCCGCCTGCTGTATGCACGCATTGGGATCCCCCATTGCCCGAAATGCGGCAGGGAGATCAAAAAGCAGACCATTGATCAGATCGTAGACCGTATTATGGAACTGCCGGAGCGCACCAAGCTGCAGCTTCTGGCGCCTGTGGTTCGCGGCAGAAAAGGGGAGCATGTGAAGCTTCTGGAGGATGCAAAAAAAAGCGGCTATGTGCGTGTTCGTGTGGATGGTATCCTGTATGAGCTGTCTGAGAAGATCGAACTGGAAAAAAATAAAAAGCATAATATTGAAATCGTGATAGACCGCCTTATGGTGCGGGAAGGGATGCAGATGCGTCTGACGGAATCCATTGAAACAGCAGCAGCCTTAAGCGGCGGCTTGCTGATCGTGGATGTGAATCTGGGGGAGGAGGAGCTGCTGTTCAGCCAGAGCTTTTCCTGTCCCGACTGCGGCGTGGATCTGATGGAGATCGAACCCAGAATGTTTTCCTTCAATAATCCCAGTGGTGCCTGTCCTACCTGTACCGGTCTGGGGATGCAGATGAAATTTGATGAGAATCTGATCGTGCCCAATGATAGTCTGAGCATTGCCCAGGGTGCCATTGCAGCACCGGGCTACAGCTCTGTGAACAGTAAAGGCAGTATGAGTAAGGTTCTTTTTGATGCACTGGCTGAGAAATACGGGTTTTCTATGGATACGCCCTTTCGGGAGCTGCCGCGGGAGATTCGGAATATTATTTTCTACGGTACAAAGGACAAGCTGCGGATCACCTATACCAATTTCCGCGGTACGGGTACCTATGACTATGATTTTGAAGGGATCATCAATAACCTGCAGCGCAGATATAACGAAACCTCTGAATCGATGCGGGCAGAGTATGAGGAATTCATGACAAATATTCAGTGCCCCGACTGCGGCGGAAAACGACTGCGCCCGGAAATCCTTGCGATCACTGTCGGCGGTAAAAATATCTCTGAGGTGACGGAACTGTCCGTTGGGAAAATGCAGGAATTTTTTGAAGCACTGCAGCTGACAGAACGGGAAAATATGATTGCAGAGCGTATTATGAAGGAGATCCATGCAAGGATCGGTTTTCTGATGGATGTGGGTCTGGAATATCTGACACTGGCAAGAACAGCAGGCACATTGAGCGGCGGCGAATCCCAGCGGATCCGCCTGGCGACACAGATCGGCTCCGGGCTGGTGGGCGTGGTGTATATCCTGGATGAACCCAGTATCGGTCTGCATCAGCGGGATAATGATAAGCTTCTGGCAACCCTGAAGCATCTGCGGGACATCGGGAATTCGCTGATCGTGGTGGAGCATGATGAGGATACCATGCTTGCGGCGGATTATGTGGTGGATATTGGCCCCGGTGCCGGTCGGGACGGCGGCGAGATCGTTGCGGCAGGCAGTGTGGCGGAGATCATGGAAACAGAGCGTTCTGTTACGGGAGCCTACCTGAGTGGCAGA
>JAUNCB010000038.1:0-6500 GCA_030526765.1 Bacillota bacterium | reverse complement strand
CCAAGGAGCGCAGACAGATCGTTTCGGAAAATATGCTGACAATCAAAGGGGCAGCGGAAAATAATCTGAAGGGGATTGATGTGGAGATCCCTCTGGGATTGTTTACCTGTGTAACAGGGGTAAGCGGCAGCGGAAAAAGCTCTCTCATCAATGAGATATTATATAAAAGACTGGCAAGGGATCTGAATCGGGCGAAGACCAGACCGGGTAAGCATGAGGATATGCTTGGGCTGGAAAAACTGGATAAGGTTATCAATATCGATCAGTCTCCCATCGGGCGCACCCCCAGAAGTAACCCTGCCACTTATACAGGGTTATTTGATATGATTCGGGATGTGTTTGCCCAGACCACGGAGGCGAAGGTAAGAGGCTATCAGAAGGGGCGCTTCAGCTTCAATGTGAAGGGCGGACGCTGTGAGGCCTGTGCAGGGGATGGTATTGTGAAGATCGAAATGCATTTTCTGCCGGATATTTATGTGCCCTGTGAGGTATGCCACGGAAAGCGTTACAACAGGGAAACCCTTGAGGTGAAATATAAGGGGAAATCCATTTCCGATGTGCTGGAAATGACGGTGGAAGAGGCACTGAAATTTTTTGAAAACATCCCTCGAATCAAAGCCAAGCTGCAGACCTTATACGATGTAGGCCTTTCTTATGTGCAGCTGGGGCAGTCTTCTACGACCCTTTCCGGTGGGGAAGCCCAGCGGGTGAAGCTGGCAACGGAGCTGAGCCGCAAGAGCACCGGCAGAACCATGTATATTCTGGATGAGCCCACCACAGGCCTGCATACGGCAGATGTGCATAAGCTGGTGCAGATTCTGCAAAGGCTGGCGGAGGGCGGCAATACCGTTGTAGTCATTGAGCATAATCTGGATGTGATCAAAACAGCAGACCATATCATAGACCTTGGCCCTGAGGGCGGAGATGGCGGCGGCACTTTGGTTGCGGCAGGAAGCCCTGAGGAGATCTGCCTTGTGGAAGAAAGCTACACGGGAAGATATCTGAAAAAGGTACTGGAAGGAAACGGAAGATCATAAGGAAAAGAACGCTGTATCTGAAAAATTGAGGCATATTTTGGAAGATACGGCGTTTTTTTGTTTGATCTGTCGGAGGAGCGGTGCCTGTGTGGGACATTTGGATTGACTTTTTGCAAAAAAATCGGTAGGATAGTAGGGGAAAAGGACTATGATTTTTTGGAGGAAACTATGGCAAAAGAAAAAGGACCTGTAGCAGAGTTTGAGCAGGCAAGAAAAAAATTGAACACGTATTTTGGTTGCGATAGTGATTTTTTTGTAAAACCTTTGCCCGAACTGGAATGGGCAGTTCGACTGGAAGAGGACTTTGCCTTCCTCAGCTACTGGACGGCAGATGAGAAAAAGGTAGATGCGGTGATCGTGAAAAAAGGCGGAGAACCGATGATCTATCGAACAAAGGAATACACAATGGTGGTTGCGATCGATTGCGTAAAGATCGGGTTTATTTTCAGAAATGAGAAAAAACAGGCAAAGGAATAAGAATAAGTGCAGGGCAGACAGATGGGGAAAAACATTCTAAAGACATCCTTTCAGGCATAGATTAAAAAAGGAAGATCACAAAAGGATGCTTTGGCATAGAAAAGGGGAGAAGAGAATGCAGTTTGATGGTTCGCCGGAGAATAACATGGTTACCATAGCCGGGCAGATCGTGGAAGGCTGTGTGTTCAGCCATGAAGTATATGGAGAAGGCTTTTATACGTTCCGGATCTCTTCGGAACGGTTGAGTGATCAGGTGGATATTCTGCCGGTTACGATTTCGGAAAGGCTGATCGATAAGGATCTGCTTCAGGTTGGAAAAAAGGTAGATATTCTGGGACAGCTTCGCAGCTATAATAATTATAACAGCAGAAGAAATCGTCTGATTCTGACGGTCTTTGCAAGAGAGATCCGCCTGATGGAGGAAACGGAAGAAAAAAAGGATAATCAGATCATGCTGAACGGCTTTATCTGCAAGGAGCCGATCTATCGCAAGACACCCTTTGGCAGAGAGATTTCCGATATTCTGGTGGCGGTGAATCGTGCCTATAACAAATCGGATTACATCCCCTGTATTGCATGGGGCAGAAATGCCAGATTTATGGCAAATCTGAAGGTTGGTGCCGGTGTAAAAATATGGGGGCGTGTGCAGAGCAGGGCTTATCAGAAGCGGATCGGGGAAGAGATAGAGGAGCGGATCGCTTATGAGGTATCGGTTACCAAGATCGAATTACCCGAGCGGCCGGAGTTGGAAACAGAAGAAGGGCAGTGTGCTGCCGATAAACAGGAGTGATACGTCATGAGAGAAGGCCATGTTGCGATCTATTACGGGAAAGGCAAAGGAAAAACAGCGGTTGCGGTGGGACGTGGGATTCGTGCCATCGGAGAAGGGTTGCGTGTGGTGATGATCCAGTTTATGGATTATCATAACAGCAAAGAGGTTGCCCTGCTGAAAAAAATGGAACCGGATTTTCGTATATTTCGTTTTGAGCGGGATCGGGATGGTACGGGGATTCATGATGGTGCCATTGATGAGCAGCTGCGGCGGGAAGTATCCAATGAGATCCGCAATGCCTTCAATTTTGCCAATAAGATCGTAGATACCGGTGAATGTGAAATGCTGCTGCTGGATGGTGTGCTGGAATGTGTGGAAATGGGCTATCTGACAGAGGCGGATATCGCAGAGCTGATCGAAAAAAGACCTTCTTATATGGACTTTATTCTGACGGGAACGATCCTTCCCGCAGGGCTGATTGAAAAAACAGCAAATATTTATCAGCTTGTTTCGGAAAAAGAGGATGTAAAACTGTAAAACAGAGATAGGAACCCGATGCGAAACTGCATCGGGTTTTGTTATTCTCAAAAAAAGAGCGGCACAGGGATCTGTGCCGCTCTTTGATGTTTTTATTTTGTTTTGACGAGGGGGATTTATACACGAGCTACGCCCAGTGTTACCTTTTCGCCGTTGATGTTCCATTCCTTGCTCAGTTCGCCGCCTGCGCCTGCAATGACTTCTTCTGCCAGAACATCGCCTTTGATGTCATTTGCAGACAGGATTTCTGCGATCTTCGCATTACCGTCATGGTAAACCTTGATGCGGTCTGTTACGTTAAAGTCTGCTTCCTTACGCATGGTCTGAACCTTGGAGATGATTTCGCGAACGAAGCCTTCTTCTACCAGTTCGGGAGTCAGATTTGTATCCAGAACAACAGTTACATTGTTGTTTGTGGAGGATACGAAGCCGCCTTTTTCTGCTGTGTCAACCAGTACATCGTCCATTTCCAGAACAACCTCTTCGCCGTCCAGAGCGAATACAGCCTTGCCGTTTGCTTTCAGTTCAGCCATGAATGCGGAACCGTCCACTTCTTTCAGGTAAGCGCCGATAGCAGGTACCAGCTTGCCGTATTTTTTGCCCAGTGTTCTCAGCTGAGGCTTGAAGGTATAGGTTGTGAAGGCTTCCACATCATCTGTGAAGGAAACTGCTTTTACATTCAGCTCATCCTTGATGATTTCCACATATTCTTCAGGCAGAGATTCTTCTGCTTTTACATACATCATAGCCAGAGGCTGTCTGTTTTTCATGCCGCTTGTGTTACGAGCCGCACGGCCTTCTACAACGACCTTCAGCAGGAAGTCCATGTTTGCTTCCAGAGTTGCATCCACCCATTCTTCATGGTGTGCGGGCCAGTCGCACAGGTGAACGGATTCGGGTGCATTTGCGTCTACCTTCTTCACCAGGTTTCTGTAGATTTCTTCTGCGATGAAGGGGGTGAAGGGAGCAGCCAGTTTCACTACTGTTTCCAGAACAGTATACAGAGTCATGTAAGCATTGATCTTATCCTGTTCCATGCCTGCTGCCCAGAAGCGTTCACGGCTTCTTCTTACATACCAGTTGGACAGATCATCCAGGAAATCAGCCATCGCACGAGCGGGTTCTGTCAGCTTGTAGCCTGCCAGTGCATCGTCTACGAATTTATTCAGTGTTTCCAGCTTGGACAGGATCCATTTGTCCATGGGTGCCAGCTTGTCATAATCCAGTGTGTACTGTGTGGGATCGAACTGGTCGATGTTTGCATACAGGATGTAGAAAGCATATGTGTTCCACAGGGTACCCATGAATTTTCTCTGCAGCTCGGATACGGCGTCATCGTAGTAACGGGAGGACAGCCAGGGAGCGGAGTTTGCATAGAAGAACCAGCGAACAGCGTCAGCACCCTGTTTGCCCAGTGCTTCATTGGGGTTTACAACGTTGCCGATGTGTTTGGACATCTTTCTGCCGTCTTTATCCTGAACGTGACCCAGAACGATACAGTTCTTGAAGGGTGCGCAGTCAAACAGCAGTGTGGAAACTGCCAGCAGTGTATAGAACCAGCCACGGGTCTGGTCGATTGCTTCGGAGATGAAGTCTGCGGGGAAGTTTTCCTCGAAGATTTCCTTGTTTTCAAACGGATAGTGCCACTGTGCGAAGGGCATTGCGCCGCTGTCGAACCAGCAGTCGATTACTTCGGGAACGCGTGTCATCAGCTTGCCGCACTGAGGGCAGGTGATGTGTACTGCGTCGATGAAGGGCTTGTGCAGTTCGATTTCTTCGGGACAGTCGGGGGACATTTCCTTCAGTTCGGCAATGGAACCGATGGTATGTCTGTGGCCGCATGCACATTCCCAGATGGGCAGTGGTGTGCCCCAGTATCTTTCACGGGACAGACCCCAGTCGATTACATTTTCCAGGAAGTTGCCGAAACGGCCTTCTTTGATGTTATCGGGATACCAGTTGATGGTTCTGTTATTTGCCACCAGTCTGTCACGCAGCTTTGTCATTTCGATGAACCATGTGCTTCTTGCGTAGTACAGCAGGGGAGTGTCACATCTCCAGCAGAAAGGATAGTTATGCTCGAAGGGCAGAGCCGCGAACAGAGAACCGTTTTCTTCCATATATTTCAGGATCACGGGGTCAGCATCCTTGATGAACAGACCTTCGAAGGGGCCTGCCAGTTCGTTCATGTGACCGTTTGTGCTTACATTCTGGTAGAAGGTTACGCCGTATTTTTTACATACACGATAGTCGTCTTCACCGTATGCATACGCTGTATGAACGATACCTGTACCGTCTGTCAGTGTTACATAATCATCGCAGGTCATGAAATAGCCTTTGAAATCTTCGCCGTTGGGCTGGAAATCAAACAGAGGTTCATATTTTACATATTCCAGGTCAGCACCCTTCATACGATCCACGATTTCATAATTGCCTTCACCCAGAACGGTTTCCATCAGGGCTTCCGCCATGATCACATAGTAATCCTGATATTTTGCTTTTGCATAAGTTTCCTTTGCGTTTACAGACAGGATGATATTGGAGGGCAGAGTCCAGGGAGTTGTTGTCCATGCCAGGAAATATGTGTTTTCCTGATCTGCCACTTTGAATTTTGCGATTGCGGATGTTTCCTTTACATCTTTATATCCCTGTGCAACTTCGTGAGAGGACAGTGCTGTGCCGCAGCGAGGGCAGTAGGGAACTACCTTATGACCTTTATACAGCAGGCCCTTGTCCCAGATCTGCTTCAGTGCCCACCATTCGGATTCGATATAGTCGTTATGATAGGTTACATAAGGATCATCCATATCAGCCCAGAAGCCGACACGGTCGCTGACATTACGCCATTCGTTTTCGTATTTCCATACGGATTCCTTACATTTGGCGATAAAGGGCTCTACGCCGTATTTTTCGATCTGTTCCTTGCCGTCCAGACCCAGCTGTTTTTCTACTTCCAGTTCTACGGGCAGACCGTGGGTATCCCAGCCGGCTTTTCTCAGAACCTTATAGCCCTTCATTGTTTTGTAACGGGGGATCAGGTCTTTGATGGCACGAGTCAGGATATGGCCGATATGAGGCATACCGTTTGCGGTAGGGGGGCCATCGTAGAATGTGAATACAGGTGCGCCTTCTCTTGCTTTGATGCTTTTGCCAAAGATATCGTTGTCTTTCCACCACTGTTCAACAACAAGTTCTCTTTCGACGAAGTTCATGTTATTAGGGACTTTGTCGTACATTTTGAATTCCTCCTTAAAAGAATTTGATTTGATCTTCTGTTTCCTTTGTCTTTTGTATTTTGCAGTGCTATTCGCTGCATATGATGGTGCGGTTTTTCCGCTTTATTTTTAAATAAAAGAAAAACCCTTTCATCCACACAGGACGAAAAGGTTCGCGGTACCACCTGATTTGACGGCATAGAACGCCATCCAACTCAATACATCACCATCATGATGTTTTCCCTTAACGCGGGCCACGGCAGAGTCTACTGAGCTTTCGAGGAAATCGTTCGGTCTGCCACTCCGGAGTGATCTTCTGCATTCGCCCTGACATCGGGGTTCCACCTGTTCCCGACTCTCTGCAGTCATTCTGCGTATGCATACTGTCTCCATCACAGTGTTTTATCATAATTACCAGTTCATTATACAATTTGAAAAAAGCGTTGTAAAGCCCTTTTTTCG
>JAUNCB010000037.1:6461-8182 GCA_030526765.1 Bacillota bacterium | reverse complement strand
GCTGTGCTGACCGTTTTTGCGGAAGATATTGTATTTGTGAAATAAAAAAGGAGGGATACTTGCAAAGTATCCTTCCTTTTTATATTACTTCAGATTTTCATTCAGTACGATAGCCATTACTTCCAGGTCTTCATCCGTATTATTTTCGATGGAATGCCACTGACCTACTTCAATGGTGCATACATCGCCGGGCTGTACCTCTGTTCTGGAGCCGTCATTATCTACAAAGACGCCTGTGCCCTTCAGAATGTAGTAGGGCTCTGTATTGCCCACATGCTGATGCCAGCCAATGGAGCTCTGGGGCTTGATTACAACCTTGGCATACATGGTGCCATGTCCCATCATTTCATCTGCTTCCAGTACATGATGGATCTCCACACTGCCTCTGCCGTCACGCAGACCGTCTACTTTTACGATTCTCTCTTTTTTTACCATGATTTAGTTCTCCTCTCTCTTTATAAAGCCCTCGGCACCGGATACACCGGAAAGATCAAAAACAGGCGTATATTCGCTGGTTGCCGCGGAGCGTTTCTGCATAAATCCGTTTTTTAGACCAATTTCAAAAAAGTGTGCGACGACCTTATCATATTCAAAGGTGGTCAGCCTGCGGGACAGGTTTTTGTATTCCCTTGCCCGATGCATGGGTGTATACTGGCTCATCAGGGAAACAAAGGTTTCTGTACCCAGTGCATCCTTGATCCAATCCAATACCTGAAAACTGTCCCGATAATGTCCGGGTAAGACAAGATGCCGCAGGATCAGCCCTTTTTTCATCAAGCCGTTTTCATCCAGAACATCGTTTCCTGTCTGACGGCGCATTTCCAGAATGGCAGCCGCAGCAGTTTCCCGATAGTGAGGGGCGTTGGAATAAGCCTCTCCCAGTGCGTTATCCCAGTATTTAAAATCCGGGAGGTATACATCTACCAGACCGTCCAGGAGCCTGAGGCCTGCGATGGATTCATAGCCGTTGGAATTGTAGACAATGGGGATGGATAAGCCCTTTTCCTTTGCCTGTTCCAGTGCCTTTGCCGTCTGGGGGATGAATTGTGCAGCAGAGACCAGATTTACATTATGGAAGCCTCTTTCCTGCTGTTCCAGAAAGATTTCTGTCAGTCGTGCAATGGAAACCTCCTGCCCGAAGCCCTCCTGACTGATGGGGAAATTCTGACAGAATACACAGCCCAGATTGCAGTGACTGAAGAAAACAGTGCCGCTGCCTTTTGTGCCGCTGATGGGAGGTTCTTCCCAGTCGTGGCGGCTGACCAAAGCAAGCTTCGGCAGTTCGGGTGCACCGCAAAAGCCTGTTTCACCCTTTGTGCGATCTGCGCCGCAGCCCCTTGGGCAGACCTGACAATCTGCCAGTGCACTCATCCATTTCTCCATCCGTTCTCCCTGCCTTTCTCAGAATGATTGTATCATAGGAAAGAAATGGATACAACCGTTTCTTACTGACGGAGAGGCTTCCAGTGGTTTCCCTTTGCTTTTTCGACAGAAAAATGCTATGATGCAGACGGTAAGAGAAAAGAAAAACGGAGGGGAACAACATGAGAGAATATGGGACAGTGGTACGGGAAAAACAGGAATTATCCAGAATCCTCTGTAATGGCTGCGGCAGGGAGATCCCCTTGGAGCAGGCGGAGCATTTCCATGGAGAAAAGGTGTGGGGCTATTTCTCCAAAAAGGATGGCAGAGCAGACACCTTTGATCTGTGCGAAGACTGC
>JAUNCB010000037.1:0-6451 GCA_030526765.1 Bacillota bacterium | reverse complement strand
AGAGGGGTTTCAGATTAAAATGAAATAAAAAAAGGGCGTCTGTGCAGACGCCTTTTTCTGTATCTGTTTAGCGGTGGGAATGATTGTGGTCACAGCAGCAGTCGCTGTGTCCGCCTGTAGGCTCACAGCAGCCCAGATGGTCAATCTCACAGTTGGGAGAACCATAAACAGGGCCGAAGCCGCAGCAGCTCTGAGGCTCAGTGGAGGGAGAGAACATATCCATAGGGAAGCGGATGTGTTCAAAGTTGCGGCAGGGATCTCCGGGCACAGCGGTGTTTGTGCAGCTTTCCGGCATACATCTGCCAAGAGAATTGACCACCATATTCACTGTGCGGAACAGCTTAACGATGGTGAACAGGCCGATGCATACATTGACCGCCACGGGCGCACCCATAGCGGCATCGCCCCGATGTCCGCCTCCGCCGGAATGAGGACGGCAGGGATCGCAGCAGGGGTCACAGCAGGGATCGCAGGGATGATAGCCGGGATAGCGCAGCTCAGCCTGCAGGGCAACAGCTTTTCCCTCTGCAATGGCAAAGGGGCCGCCGCTGGAGTTTCCGCAGCAGTCATACAGATCGGTGGCAGTGGTCACATCTGCTTCGGAGGAGCCGAAGAGGGTGACTCTGAGATGATAGGTGCTTGTTGCGGGAATACTGCCGATAAAACAGCCATCGGCACGGCGGAATTCCAGTGTATAGGTGAATACGTATTTCAGTTCCAGATCCCAGCAGCCATCCTGCAGGGGATTTGGTCTTTTGCGGAGGATCTCAATATGCCCCAGCTCCAGATCGCATACACTGACATCGGTAGCATTACAAGGGGGGATAATGATATCGCCTTCGCACAGCATATCGTTGCAGCTGGGCTCACTGCCGGATGCAGCCCGTGCAGGCCCCAGAATATCAGAGGTCAGGCATTTCTGGATGCGGCACTGATCGAAGACCTTCTGGGCGATGATACAGGTTTCGCCGCGGGCAGAATTGCTGCTGCAGTCGCAGCTTCTTGTGGACAGATCAAATTCAAAAGCTCCCATAAGACAGCCTCCTTAGAAGATGTTTGTTCTGTTATATTGTATGTGAGCTGAGAAAAAGGGTGACAGCAGCGGCTGGGGTTTGGCTTGTTTTTATAGGGATATGATGATATACTTAGAGGAATGAAATGAGGAGACCTTCTCTGGAACAGTGAGGAATATGATATGAAGCTTTTGATGGATACCCATACCCATTCCGTTGCCAGCGGACATGCTTACAGCACGGTGGATGAAAATATCAGATGGGCGGCGCAGAAGGGGCTGGAAGTGGTTGCGCTGACAGACCATGCACCCGGTATGAAGGACACAACGGGACATGCTTATTTTGCAAATCTGCATGTGCTGCCCCAAAACCTGCATGGTGTGCGCCTGCTGCGGGGCATTGAACTGAATATTATGGACTTTAACGGAACGGTGGATATGGATGAACGGGTGCTTTCCCGTCTGGATCTGGCCATTGCAAGTCTCCATGTTCCCTGTATTGCCCCCGGCAGCAAAAAGGAAAATACAGCGGCTTTGGTAAAGGCGATGGAAAATCCCTATGTGGACATTATCGGACATCCGGGCGACCCTCGTTATGATGTGGATTACAAGGAGGTATTCCGTCAGGCACAGCAAACGGGTACGCTGCTGGAAATCAATAATGCATCGCTGATCCCCGGTGGTTTTCGGGACGGCAGTCAGGAAAATGTTAAGGAGATCCTCCGGATGTGTATGGAAGCGGGGCAGCCGGTTGTTCTTGGCAGTGATGCCCATTTTTATACGGGGATCGGAGATTTTTCCTATGCCCTTTCTCTCCTTGCAGAGGTGGGCTTTCCGGAAGAACTGGTGCTGAATATAGATCCGCAGCGTTTTCTTTCTCTGCTGAAACGAAGATAAAAACCCTTCCTGTGGTATAAAATAATTCTTTACTTTAGCACTCGAAAGTGCTACTATATCTGTGATAGAAAAGTTTGAAACGGAAGAAGGTGGCGTTTGCATGAATAAAAAGCTCAGAACGGAATTGACAGATAAATTATTTGAATACATCCTCAGCATGGAAACCATTGATGAGTGTTATCAGCTTTTTGAGGATCTTTGCACTGTCAATGAAATTCAGGCTATCGCCCAGCGTATGGAGGTTGCGGCAATGCTCTCCGAAAAGCGTACTTATGTGGAGATTGCAGAAAAAACAGGTGCTTCCACGGCAACCATCAGCCGTGTAAACCGTTGTCTGCATTATGGCACAGACGGGTATAAGCTTGCCATCGACAGAGTGAAGGCGAAAAAGGAACAGGAAAAAGCAGAATGATCATTCTGCAGGGTTGATTGAAAGAGAGAATAAGGCTGGCTTGACAAATGGCTCGAGTCAGCTTTTTTACGCAATAAATTAAGGATAGGAGTATGACTATGGTTGGCTTTAAGCAGCTGAATGAAATGCAGCAAAAGGCTGTGCTGCAGACAGAAGGCCCTGTGCTGATCCTTGCGGGGGCAGGCAGCGGCAAAACAGGGGCACTGACAGTGCGAATTGCCCATTTGCTGGAGGAGGGAATTAAGCCCTGGAATATCCTTGCCATCACCTTTACCAATAAGGCGGCAAGGGAGATGAAGGAGCGTGTGGAAAAACTGGTGGGAGATGCTGCAGGGGATATGTGGATCAGTACCTTCCATTCCACCTGTGTACGCATTCTGCGCAGAGAGATCCATCATCTGGATTATGAGAATCAGTTTTCCATATATGATGCAGACGATCAGGAAAAAATCATGCGGGAGGTGTTCAAGCGTCTGAATATGAGCACCACAGAAAAAACCTTTACCGTGAAGGCGGCTATGTCGATCATCAGCAGCCTGAAGGAGGAAATGGTAAGCTGGGAGGCATATAGCCAGAAGGTGGATAAGAATGACCTGAAGGCAGTAAGGGTAGCAAGGGTGTATCAGACCTATCAGCGAATGCTGAAGGAAAACAATGCGCTGGATTTTGATGATCTGATCTATAAGACGGTGCTGCTGTTCCGCCAGTTTCCGGAGGTTCTGGAAAAATATCAGGATCGCTTCCGTTATATCATGGTGGACGAATATCAGGATACCAATACCAGCCAGTATGAGCTTGTGGCAATGCTGGCGAATAAATACAGAAACCTTTGTGTCGTAGGGGATGACGACCAGTCCATTTATGGCTGGCGTGGTGCCAATATCCGCAATATCCTTGATTTTGAAAAGGATTTCCCCAATACAACGGTGATCAAGCTGGAGCAGAATTACCGTTCCACAAAGAAAATTCTGGAGGCGGCAAATGCAGTCATCCATAATAACCAGACCAGAAAGGATAAGACCCTCTGGACAGAAAATGATGCAGGCTCCATCCTGCATATTTACAAAGGGGAAAATGAATATGATGAATGCCGCTTCGTGGCGGAAAAGATTCTGGAGCTGGAAGGGGCAGGCAGAAGCAAAGGGGAAATGGCTGTTTTATACAGAACCAATGCCCAGTCCCGTGCAGTGGAGGATCAGATGGTGAAAAAAGGCATTCCCTATCGCCTCTTCGGCGGGGTACGCTTCTATGAGAGAAAGGAAATCAGAGATATCCTTTCCTACCTGAAGGTGATGGCGAATCCTGCGGATACCATTGCCCTCAGACGCATCATCAATGTACCCAAGCGGGGCATCGGGGATACCTCTCTGGATAAGCTGGCAGCCTTTGCGGAGGAGCAGAATATTCCCCTGTATGATGCCCTTTCCCGTCTGGATGAGATTACAGCGTTAAAGACAAGAGCGGCAAAATTCCGTGATTTTTATGAGCTGTTCAACCATCTGAAGGAGGATGCGGCACAGCTTTCTGTGGCAGAACTGATCGATGCAGTGATCAAGCGTACAGGTTATCTGCAGCTTCTGCTGGCGGAGGGGACGGAGGAAGCCCTGAGCCGTATTCAGAATATGGATGAATTCGTCAATAAGGCGGCAGAATATGATAAGGTGAATCCGGAAGGCGGATTGGAAGGCTTTCTGGAAGAGGTGGCACTGGTTGCAGATATTGACAGTTATGAAGAGGGAGAGGAAACCGTTTCTCTGATGACGCTTCACAGTGCCAAGGGGCTGGAATTTCCCTATGTATTTATCATTGGCATGGAAGAGGGGATTTTCCCCGGCTACCGTGCGGTTATGTATGGGGATGAAAAGGATATTGAGGAGGAACGCAGACTTTGCTATGTGGGAATCACCCGTGCAAAGGAGGAATTGTTCCTGACCCATGCAAAATGCAGAATGCAGCATGGGATTACCCAGTATAATGCACCTTCCCGTTTCCTGAAGGAGATCCCTGCGGAGCTGGTGGATATGCCCACCAGACAGGTTTCGGAAATGGCGAAGAAATATGATATGATGACCCAGTCCAAAACGATCACCATGGGCAGAAAGAATACACTGGCACCTGCTGCAAAATTCGGAATGGGCATGAAAAAGGATATTCCCGCACCCAAGGATTTCAAGCTGGATTATGGTGTGGGAGATAAGGTGCGGGCACCGAAATACGGCATTGGTACGGTTGTATCTGTTCAGCCCGGTGGTGCAGACTTTGAAGTGGAGGTTTCCTTTGGAGCCAAGGGAACGAAGAAATTTATGGCGAGATTATCCAAACTGATCAAGGTAAGCGAATAAGGACAGTGCGGAGCGAATATGGAAAAACGAGAATGAGAAGGTGCGGGATATGACAGACAGAATCAAATTTTTGGTCGGAAAACTGAATGAGGCGGCAAAGGCCTATTATCAGGAGGACAGAGAGATCCTTACCAATCAGGAATACGATGCCCTTTATGATGAACTGACAGAGCTGGAGGCAAAGACAGGTATGATTTTAGCCAATAGCCCCACCCAGAAGGTAGGCTATACGGTTCTGAGCAATCTGGTGAAGGTGCGCCACGAAAGCCCCATCCTTTCTCTGGATAAAACAAAGGAAACAGAGAAACTGGCGGCATTTCTGGGGGAACGACAGGGGATCTTGAGCTGGAAGCTCGACGGGCTCACGATCGTTTTAAAATACCAGAACGGCGAACTGGTGCAGGCGATCACCCGCGGCAACGGGGAGATCGGTGAGGATGTGACCCATAATGCCAGAGTGTTCAGCAATCTGCCCCTTTCCATTCCCTTTCGGGGAGAACTGGTGCTGCGTGGGGAGGGTGTGATCCCTTACAGCGAATTTTATCGGATCAATGAAGGTCTGGGAGAAGAGGAGCAGTATAAAAATCCCCGCAATCTTTGCAGCGGTACGGTGCGCCAGTTGAACAGTGAGATCGCCGCAGGCAGAAATGTGAAGTTTTTTGCCTTTACGCTGGTGAGTGCAGAGGGAAAAGAGATTTCCGACAGTAAGGCGGAAAATATGGACTGGCTGGCAGAGCTGGGCTTCGATGTGGTGGAGCATGTGATGGTAACGGGAGAAACTGTGGCAGCGGAGGTAGAAAGCTTCCGCCATAAGATCGAGGACAATGATGTTGCCTCCGATGGGCTGGTGCTGACCTTTGACAGTATTTCTTACAGTGAGGGTCTGGGCAGAACGGCGAAATTCCCCAAGGATTCCATTGCCTTTAAATGGGCGGATGAAATGGCGGAAACCATACTCAGAGAGATCGAATGGAACACCTCCCGAACAGGGCTGATGAATCCTGTGGCGATCTTTGATCCTGTGGAGCTGGAGGGCAGCACCGTAAGCCGTGCCAGTGTGCATAATGTCAGCATTCTGAAGGAACTGAAGCTGTCGGTGGGAGACTGCATTAAAGTATACAAGAGTAATATGATTATACCCCAAATCGCAGAAAATCTGACAGGGGTGGTTTCTACAGCAGAGATCCCCAAAGCCTGTTTTGTCTGCGGCGGGGAAACGGAGGTAAGAAAGCTGCGGGACGGAGAAGCCCTCTACTGCACAAACCCGAATTGCTCTGCCCAGCGGATTCAGGCATTGAGCCACTTTGTGTCCAGAGATGCCATGAATATGGAAGGGCTTTCCGAGGAAACCCTGAAAAAATTTCTGGAACAGGGCTTTGTGGCGAATTATCCCGATCTGTTCCGTCTGGACAGATATCAGGCGGAGATCGTGGAAATGGAAGGCTTCGGAGAAAAATCCTATCAGAAGCTGATTGCTTCCATTGAAAAGGCAAAGGATGTGGCACTGCCCAATTTTATTCATGCACTGGGCATCAACCATGTGGGGCTGAGAAATGCCAAGCTGCTTTCTGCTGCGTTTGATTTCGATCTGGAAAAGATCAGACAGGCAGAGGAGGAAGCACTGGTGCAGGTGGAAGGCTTTGGCGAGGTCATTGCCCACAGCATTGCCCATTATTTCCGTCAGGAAGAACATCTGCGTCTTCTGGCGGATGCATTGCAGTATCTGCGGATTCGTAAACCGGAGCAGGCGGAAGCCTTCCGGAAGCTGGCCGCCTGGTTCAAAGCCCG
>JAUNCB010000301.1 GCA_030526765.1 Bacillota bacterium | reverse complement strand
TGGGGTTGCCCGTGTCATTGCCCGTCCCTTCATTGGTAATGAAAAGGATGGCTTTACCCGTACCAAGAACAGAAAGGATTTCTCTCTGGAGCCTACCGGTGTAACGATTCTGGATCTGGCAAAGGAAAAAGGCATGGAAGTGGTTGCCATTGGTAAGATCGAGGATATTTTTGAACACCGCGGCATGACAAAGGCTGACCATACCACAAATAATGCCGATGGGATTGAAAAGACCATCCAGTATATGAAGGATGATTTTGAAGGGATCCTGTTTACCAATCTGGTAGATACGGATATGATCTACGGACACAGAAATGATGTGGAGGGTTATGCCGGTGCGCTGGAATATTTTGACGGCAAGCTGCCGGAAATCATGGCACAGCTGAAGGATGAGGATATCCTGTTCATCACAGCAGACCATGGCTGTGATCCGACCACACCCAGCACAGACCATTCCCGTGAATATGTTCCTGTACTGATCTGCGGTAAAAATGTAAAGGAAGGCGTGGATCTGGGTGTTCGGAAGGGCTTTACAGATCTGGGTCAGACCGTTGCGGATTATCTGGGGCTGGATGCTGCATTTGATGCAGACAGCTTCCTGCAGGATATTCTGAAATAAGAATAAAATAATTGTTTTTGCCCATACTTTTCTCAGAAGGGAGGGGTATGCGGTGAAAAAGTATAAATGCAATACCTGTGATTACATTTATGATGAAGCAAAGGGAGAACCGCAGAATGGGATCGTTGCCATGACAGAGTGGAACGATCTGCCGCTGGAATATGTATGCCCGAAGTGCGGACTGAATAAGGAAGCCTTTGCTTTATACGAAGAACAGACAACGATCCGATAGGAAAACGGCTCTGCAGAAAAATTCTGCGGAGCCGTTTTTTACAGAAAAGGGAACAAAGGGAGAGGAAGCCTCGTCAGAAGAGGTAAGTTCCGTAAGGGGGCGGAATTGTTGATTTCATGGTGTTTCTGTGGTAAAATATTTGCAGATTATGTTTTATGGAAAGGGTGATTTCCTTTCTGTGCGAGAAAAGTTGAAATGCAAAATAGAAAAGCTGGGGATATAAAGGAGAAATGATTATGGATGAAGCAGTAATTGTGATCATGCTGAAGGATGAAGAAACAGGCTTTCTGGAAAAGGAACTGGGAGCATATTCTCTGCCGGAAAATGGCGGACTGATTTATAATATTTATGCAGAGGGAGAAGGGAAAACCGTGGTGCTGCGTCTGAGCTGCGACAGAGAACTGGCAGACTGGGAGTATGATGCGGTTTACGATTATTATGATCCGGAAACGGTAGGCGCTCTGGTGGATTCTGTGGAGGAAGAGGATGGCCATTTTGATCCTGTATGGGTGGTGCGTTTCCCCTTTGCAGAGGAGCAGGATGTAATGGAACAGCGTCTGGCAGATATTCTGCAGGCGCATGAAGAGGAGCTGCTTTCTGTTTACGAAGCAATCAAAGATAAAGAGGATGATTATCGTGAAGAATAAAAAATGGAAGATGCTCGGTCTGCTGCTGGGACTTTTCGTTTTTGTTGCAGGCGGCTGTCACTTTGGCGGGAGTGCTGATGTGCAGAAGCCCTCTTCTCAAAATGAGAAAGAGGAGCAGACTACAACGGAGATCATTGTTCCCGGAGGGAAGGAGGATCAGCCGGAGAAAGAGGAGCAGACGGAGGAAAAGCAGGAGGAAGAAAAGAAACCCCAATCCAAGCCCTTCTGGCAGAGCGAAACCTCGATGCACTATGAAAATCTGCAGAAGGTGGCAGAGGCAGCCCAGCAGGATTATCGGATCAATGGGCCGAAGCGGGGCTGGATGAGCAAAAACGGCAGGCTTTATGGCTATTATGATGGCGGTTACATAACACCTGCTATGCTTGTGAAGGAAGGCTTTCTGGAAAGTGGGCTGGATACAACAGGGTATGAGATCCTGATGATCAAGGGCAGCGATCTTTCCAAATATGACGGGGTAAATGTGCCTGCGGGCAGCAAGGGCTTTGGGGCATTTGCTGCAGTGAAGCAGAATAATAAATATCTTCTGGCATCTCCGGAGGGGAAGGTAGGACAGCTTTCCCAGGAGGATTATACAGCCCTTCTGGCAGGATATAATCAGAGCCACGGAACCATTGGCAAGCTTT
>JAUNCB010000300.1 GCA_030526765.1 Bacillota bacterium | reverse complement strand
TGGTGCGGGGCTTCGACTTCGGCTTCAGCCGTCCCTACAGCGTGGGGTGGTATGCCGCCGATGAAAGAGGGGTGCTGTATCGTATCGCAGAACTGTACGGGTGTACGGGGGTCGCCAACGAGGGCGTACGGCAGAACCCCAAGGAAATTGCCCGCCTCATACGGGAAACGGAGACCACCCATCCCCTGCTGAAAGGGCGGGTCATTACGGGGGTGGCTGACCCCTCCATCTTTGAGCGGAGCAGAGGGGAAAGCATTGCCGACCAGATGGAGGGCTTCCCTTCTTTTATCGCATGGGAGCGGGGGGACAACACCAGACTGGCAGGGAAGATGCAGTTTCACTACCGCCTTGCCTTTGACGGAGAGGGACGGAGCATGTTTTACTGCTTTCGCACCTGCCCCCACTTTATCCGCACCATCCCCGATCTGGTGTACGATGCCCAGCGGGTGGAGGATGTGGACACAACGGGAGAGGATCATATTTACGATGAATGCCGCTATGTTTTCATGACCAGACCCATCACCCCCAGACAAAGGGCGGTGGTGCGCTACACGGGGGATGACCCTCTGGGGCTCCATGGGGCAGAGCGGTGAGAAAAGGAGGAGAAGGATGATAGACGAAAGGAAGATCAGAGAGGGGGAAGCCCTTCTGGAGCAATATCGGGCAGGGAAGGAAATGCTGGACAGGCGGATGGTGGAGAATGAGGAATGGTATCGCCTCCGCCACTGGGCACAGCTGCGGAAGGGGCAGGAAAGCCCCACCGCCTCCGCATGGCTCTTCAATGCCATTCAGAACAAGCACGCCGACCTGATGGACAACTACCCACAGCCTGTATTCCTGCCCAGAGAGGCAGGGGACAGGGCAGATGCGGAGTTATTGACGAAGATCGTGCCTGTGGTTCTGGAGCAGAATGACTTTGAAGCCACCTACGACCATGTGATGCTGGACAAGCTGAAGCAGGGCACAGGGGTTTACAAGATATTCTGGGACAGGGACAAGCTGGGAGGCTTAGGGGACATCGGCATCCGTCAGGCGGAGGTGGTGAACCTCTTCTGGGAGCCTGGGGTCAGCGACATTCAGGAGAGCGGAAACCTCTTTCATGTGGAACTGGTGGACAGGAAAAAACTGTCGGCGGCATACCCCCATCTGACCTTCCGTGGAAACGGGGGCACGAAGGTGGTTTCCTTCCGCCACAGCGACTACATCGACACCACCGACAAATGCATGGTGGTGGACTGGTACTACAAAAAATGGCAGGGGGGCAGGGCAGTGCTCCACTACATCAAATACTGCGAGGGACAGCTCTTATACGCCACGGAAAATGTGGCAGGCATGGAGAATGGGCTGTATGATCACGGGCTATATCCCTATGAGCTTGATGTGCTGTTTGCGGAGAAGGATTCCCCTGCCGGTTTTGGTTATGTAGATATCATGAAGGATGCGCAGATCAGCATCGACAACCTCTGGCACAATTTCGAGGAAAATGTGGTGTGGAACGCAAAGCCCCGTTATTTCTGCAAAGACGGCAGTGGTATCAACGAGGAGCAGTTTGCCAACGTGAAAAACAGCATAGTGAACTATACAGGCAGTTTGGACAACATCGAACCGATCAGAGGGGTGCCTGTGGGGGGCAATGCCATCAGCCTGTATCAGCTGAAGATCGAGGAATTGAAGGAAACCTCCAACAACAGGGATTTCTCTCAGGGCGGTACGGCAAGCGGCGTTACTGCGGCCTCTGCCATTGCGGCACTACAGGAGGCTGGCAGTAAGACCAGCAGGGATATGATCAAGGCTTCTTACCGCTCATTTACCCGTATCGTGCGGATAGTGGTGGAGCTGATCCGCCAGTTTTACGATCAGCCCAGAGAATTCCGTATTCTGGGCGAAGGTGGGAACGAATTTGTTCATTATAGCAACAAGAACATTAAGCCCTCCCCTCATATCGTTATGGGTGTGGATACAGGCAGCAGAAAGCCTGTGTTCGATATTAAGATCACCTCACAGAAATCCAGCCCCTTTTCCAAAGTGGCGCAGAATGAGCTTGCCAAGGAGCTGTATCATATGGGCTTCTTTAACCCCGAACTCAGCGATCAGGCACTTATGGCCATGAAGATGATGGATTTTGAAGGGCGCGAGGAGATCATGGGAGATGTG
>JAUNCB010000299.1 GCA_030526765.1 Bacillota bacterium | reverse complement strand
AAAAAAATCCCTCTCAAAAAGAGAGGGACATTTTTCTGCTTTTGCCGAAGGGCGATCAGCCGTTGATGATCTTTGTCAGTGTTACGGGGTCAACATAAGCGCCGTCTTTGTATACACGCATGTTGCCGGAAGCGATCTCATCGATCAGGATAACTTCATCGTTGTTGAAGCCGAATTCGTATTTGATGTCATACAGATCCAGACCCAGCTTTGCCAGCTCAGCCGCAACGATCTTTGTGATCGCCAGTGTCTGTGCCTTCATGCTGTCGTACATTTCTTCGCTCATCACACCCAGAACAGCCAGTGCATCCTTTGTTACCAGAGGATCGCCCAGAGCGTCGTTCTTGAATGTGGTTTCCACATAGCCGCCTTCGATGGCTGTGCCGTCTGCCATGTATTCGCCGTAACGACGGATGAAGGAGCCTGTTGCTTTCAGTCTGCAGATAACCTCCAGACCGTGACCGAATACAGTCGCAGGCAGAACCTCCATGGTTGCGTTATCCAGATCAGCGGAAACATAATGTGTTTTGATGCCTGCTTCTTTCAGGATCTCGAAGAATTTGATGGATGTTTCCAGGTTTGCTCTGCCGATGCCGTCGATGGTCAGACCAACTGTGTTTTCACCGGGATCGAACACGCCGTCCTTACCTGTGCAGTCATCCTTGAATTTCAGCAGTACATTGCCGTTTTCCAGTTTGTAAACGTCCTTTGTCTTGCCCTGATAAATTTTTTCCATTCTTGTTTCCGTCCTTTCTTATTTCAAAACATGATTTTGTGTGAAAAAACTCTTTCTGCGGGGATGTCCCCATAAGAACAATTTACTGCAAAATCCGCCTGTATTCAAGTATTTTTTATCCACGAGAAAAAATCTTGTCATTTTCAGCAGCTTCTTCTGCCTGTCCCGATTATTTTTTACATATCTTTGGTGCAAAAACATCATTTTACAGTATAAAAGCCTGCAAAAGCAGGCTTATTTTTGTGCGATTTCAACTATATCTGTTTGCTATCTCTGCCATAACAGGCACTTATCCCCCATAATCACAGGGTAGGAGCGTCGCCCCACACATGATCCAGACCATAGAAGGCTCTGTCCTCTCTGTTGAACAGATGCACCAGGAGGTTGCCGAAATCCAGCAAAATCCATGTGCCGCCGCTGTAGCCCTCGCTGTGGTGCAGCTTGATGCCCTCCTTGAATAATCTCTGTTCCACCTCATCTGCCATTGCCCGCAGCTGGTTCACATTTTTCCCGCTGGCGATGACAAAGCAGTCGGCGATATTGGAAAGCCCCTGTAAATTCAGCAGCTTGATATCCTCTCCCAGCTTATCCTCAATGGCAGCCTCTGCCACTCTTGCCGCTTCCAATGCGTTCATATCTCATCCTCCCGTTCTTATTTCCTGTAGTATTCCAGTGCCTCCACAGACAGGGGATGCAGCAGTCTGCCCCTTGCCCGCACATAGGTAATGGTATTTTCCAGTATATATGCCATGGCGCTGTCCAGATCCAGATAAGCAAGCCTTCTTGCCTCCTCCAGACCGCCGAATTTTTCTCTGTTTGGCTCGATGTAATCGGCAACAAAGACGATCTTTTCCAGCAGGGACATTTCCTTCCGCCCTGTGGTATGGTAGCGGATGGCATTGAGCACATCCTCATCCATCACCTGATATTCCCGCTTCGCCACCTCAGCGCCCAGGAAGGGATGGATCAGATCGGTCTGCTTGTTCATGATCTCATCGGTTTTTACTTTATATTCCTTGCAGAAGCGCAGGCGCATGCTTTCGGGGTAATCCTTGGCACAGTCGTGCAAAAGCCCTGCCACCCTTGCCTTCTGCTGATCCTGCACGGAGCCGTAGATCTGCGCCAGCTTCACCGCTTCCTCCGCCACACCCAGCGTATGGATATAGCGTTTTACGGAAAGGGCAGACTGCAGCTTCTCCTGCATGGTTTCCACAGACAGCATAAATTTCACCTCTTTATTCACATCATCCTGATACAGCCCGAATTTGTGGATATAGTCCTCCACCTCCTGGGGCACCAGATATTTGATGGGCTCGCCCTTCTGCTCCCGTTCCCGAATGTCCGAGGAGGAAATGGCAAGGGCAGGCACCTCCATATAGTGGATGCGGCTGGCGTATTTCTCCCGAATCTCGCCGATGTCCTCAAACAGCTTGGCACGGTCGTAGC
>JAUNCB010000298.1 GCA_030526765.1 Bacillota bacterium | reverse complement strand
TAAAAACGACAAAGAGGTAAAATTCAAAGACAACGGCGACGGTACATTTACATTCACAATGCCTTCCGGCGGCGTGGAAGTAGAACCTTTCTTTGAAAAAATCAAAGCAGACGAACCCGTTCCCGAACAGAAAGATATGACGATGGTTCTGTATATCGACCAGCTTACATATCTCCTGAATAATACACCTGTAATGAATGACATGGCACCAATGATCCGCAGCGAAAGAACCGCCCTGCCCATCCGTACCGTAGCAGAAAATCTGGGCGCATCTGTGGCATGGAAGGAAGCGGATCGGAAGGTTACGATCACAAAGGCAGACACCGTGATCGAAATTTTTATCGGTGAACCCATTGCCATCGTAAACGGAGATCCCGTGGAGCTGGATATGGCTGCATTCATCGAAAATGACAGAACCTATATGCCTCTGCGCTTCGTGGCAGAGCATTTGGGGGCAAATGTGATCTGGGACGGCAATGCCAAAACCGTAACGATCACGCTCAAATAAAAAAGTAAACGGAAAGAAAGAAGGGGTTTTTATGAAAAAAAGAATGTTAAGCTTCCTGCTGTGCTTCAGTATGTGCACTGCTCTTATTCCAATGACAGCATCTGCTGCCGCTACCAATATCAATGTTTCCGAGGTCACTTATTATGAAGATAACGGAGATCTGGAGGGGCTGACCATCGACTTTGGCTGGGATACCGCTTCTGCCCCCAGCAGACTGACCGTGATGACCAAAAAACTGCGTTCCGCAGGTGAAGTCGGTACCAATAAAACCTACGGTGATTTCACCAATCTGGGGTATTACGGCAAATCCTTCCAAAGCTGGAATGATGTTCTCGACAACAGCGATGCTTTCGGCATGCTTTATTATGCAGACGAGCAGAAGATGTCTATGGGCAAGACAAATACCATCTCCGTAACCTTTGAGGAAGGCGATATCCCTCTGGATGTAAACGAAACCTATTATGTGTATCTGTGGACCTATTACGGCGGTCATTATTATCCCGATAACCTGTTCATGGTGCTTCAGGTAAAAAATGATAAACTGCAGTATGCCCCCGCAACAGGCCGCAACAGCTACGGCAGCTTCACCACCTTATGGGAACTGGAGGATGCCCCCGCTGAAACACCCAAGAAAAATACCGAAACACCCAAGGAATCTACTTCATCCACCAATAAACCTGCCGTATCCTCCAGCATCCATGTGAATGTAGAAGGCAAGGATGTCGTATGGACCGATGCGGTTCCCTTTATCAAAGACGGTCGCACACTGGTTCCTCTGCGCCCCATCGCAAATGCCCTTGGTCTGGCAGTTGTATGGGATGCGGAGCTGCAGCAGGCAGGCTTCAGCGATGGTGAAACAACCGTTGTATTTGAACTGAATTCCAAGGAATATGTTGTATTCCATGACGAAACACTGAATAACGCAGATGTCGTAAAAATGGATACCTCTGCAATCAGCGTAAATGGCCGTACCTATGCCCCTGCAAAATATCTGGCACAGGCTTTCGGCTACAATGTAGGCTGGAACGGCAACACAAGCACCGTAACGATTTCCAAAGGCAAGGTAGAAACAGTCATCCCTGAAGCAAAACCTGCTGCTGCAAATGTGAAGACAGATCCACTGCCTCCTACAGACATTTCCAAGCAGGCTGACTGGTATCTGAAGCTGACACCTGCATATCAAATGACAAATGCGCAGCTTGTGAAAGAAATTGAGAATATGAGAAATTATCTTGACAGCCATACAAAAACAGACTCCACACAGATCCGTTTGTATGACCTTCAGGGTGAATTGACAACACGCGCTGGTGCATTGGATAGCTATGCAACGTATGCGAAAGCTTTCGGCAAAGCGAAGGCTGATGCAGACTATAAAAATGATAAAGGTCTTAAGCGCGCAATGGCATCCGATATCGCTCCTCTGATGGATAGCGTTAGCTACAGAGCTTATTTCGGATATTGATTATAAAAATCCATGAAATCTCTGATGCATCACTTTTCGCATCATAAAAGTATTCCATAAGAACAAAAAACAGGCATGTCCGGAAATCTGTTTTAAGAATTCCGACATGCCTGTTTTTCATTGCATATCAAACCTTTTCTATACTCTGTATCGTATGATTTCTATTAGTATGTAGTTGCCAGATAGATGCGCATGGACAATATCGGTTTACTTTTCG
>JAUNCB010000297.1 GCA_030526765.1 Bacillota bacterium | reverse complement strand
GGAAATCGAATGGAACAACGCCATCCAGAGCCCTTCTGCAGTGCCATAATCCCCAATGAATACGGGCGCCATCATTGCTGCGCCCAATAATTCGATCAGTATGATCCCTTTCAGAATAAATCCTGTAAAGCGAACGATCCCGCCCACCTGCGGTGCAGAAATGGCATCCTGCATGGTGCTTCTCTGCTTCAGGGAAATTGTTTTCCCCGCCGCCAGCGAGAGGGCTACGGCTACGGTAATGACACCCATGCCGCCGATCTGGATCAGTATCAGAATGACTCCCTGCCCAAACAAAGACCAGTACACCGCCGTATCATAAACAACAAGACCTGTTACGCATACTGCTGAGGTGGATGTAAAAAGGCAGTCCAGAAAAGGGGTAATTTCACCACTTTTGCTGGATACCGGAAGCATCAGCAGAAGTGCGCCCAGCAAAATAACGGCTGCAAATCCAAGAATGATCATTTGTGAAGAGGATAGTCGTTTCTTCGTGATTCCCATTTCCGTACCTCCTTTTTTCTTTTATTATGGCATACCGCATATAAAAGAGGTATTAGCGTTCAAAAAACGGTATTAATTTTGTATTAAGACAAAAAGGCATAAAAAAAGGATGATGCTTCCATCATCCTCTTTCTATCATGCTATCATGCGTCTTTCTTATTTCACCTTTACCATCCAGCCAAAGGGATCTTCTACCTTGCCCCACTGGATGCCTGTCAGATTTTCATAAACCCTTCTTGTTACTTCTCCAACAGTTTTTCCGTTCACAAGAACCGTTTCTCCATCCTTTGCGAAACCGCCGATGGGTGTTACCACTGCCGCTGTGCCGCACATGAAGGCTTCCTGTACCGTTCCGCTTTTACAGCCTTCCCACAGTTCTTCCACGGAAACCTTTCTTTCTTCCACTTCCATGCCCCAGCTGCGTGCCATTTCCAGAATGGATTTTCTTGTGATACCGGGCAGGATAGAGCCGTTCAGCTCCGGTGTTACCAGTTTGCCGTCCATCACAAACATCACATTCATGCCGCCGCCTTCTTCCACATACTTCCGCTCTACGCCATCCACCCACAATACCTGAGAATAGCCCTTCGCCGCCGCTCTTTCCCCGGCTCTTGTGGCTGCCGCATAGTTGCCGCCGCATTTTGTGAAGCCTGTGCCGCCCCGCACCGCACGCACATCCTCCATTTCGATCAGCAGCTCTACCGGCTGCAGACCACTGGAATAATATGCACTTACAGGGCAGGTAATAATATAAAACAACGCCTTATGTATTCCATGGAGGGCAATATCAATATCTGTTCCGATCATCACAGGACGGATGTATAAAGACTGCCCCTCCACAGAGGGTACCCAGTCTGCATCCAGTGCCACCAGCTGCTTCAGCCCCTCCAGTGCCAGTGCTTCGTCAAACTGCGGCAGGCAAAGTCTTTCCGCAGAACGATTCATACGGGCAAAGTTTTCCTGCGGACGGAACATCTGCACACTGCCGTCGGGGGCACGGTATGCCTTCAGCCCCTCGAAGATTTCTCCTGCATAATGGAACACCATCGTTCCGGGGTCAAGGTTCAGGTTATGATAAGGCTCGATACGGGCATCATGCCAGCCCTGTTCCTCATCATATTCCATCAGAAACATATGATCTGTAAAAGAGGTCCCGAAGGGAACCTTGGCAGGGTCATATTTCGCCTTGGGCGCCTCTGTTTTTACCACTTTGATTTCCATCATAAAAATACACCTCCATTTTGTACTGATTTCCATACATTATAACAAAGATTTTCTTCTTTGCAAATACGATTTTCCAATCGTATCCTTCCCACAAAAAGACCTCCTGCCGCAGATATGCTTCCGACGGCGGAGGTCTTTCATTTCTCAGGGTACTATTTCAGAAAACCCTTTCCTTTCTTTTTACAATATATCCTTTTCTGATATATATTACTTTCTTATTTGCGTCTTCTTACTGCCAGTGCCAGACCGGAAATACCGCTCAGAGCCATCCACAGCAGGGAAGCATCGCCTGTTTTGGGGATACCAGCCAGCAGTGTATCTTCTGCAGCTGCCAGAGGAACCTCTTCATCTGCAATCACAAACTCTGCCAGAGGAACTTCTTCGTCACCGATTTCTACAACTTCTTCCATGGGTTCATCTACATATTCCAGATCGGGGAAATCATCCAGAGGAACTTCCTCTTC
>JAUNCB010000036.1 GCA_030526765.1 Bacillota bacterium | reverse complement strand
GATTCGCCGCACCTTGCGGATTCGTGAAGGAGACCCCTCACAGACAACATTGACAGTGGCAGAAGAGTTCGGATTCATTATGGTGGAAATGTCTAAGCGAGCGGGAATGACACAAATAGGCATATAGAAGGCAGTACATAAGAAAGGCGATGAGTTAGCTCATCGCCTTTTATGTATTTATAAGGATTTGTCCGAAAAGGTGGCCTTTTTTGGATAGGTTCAGATGTGTGCATCTTCTACTGCACCTTTATAAGTGTAATGTGTTATGTAAAGTTTTGGTAGCGTGTAATGTGGTTGTTTGGTTATATTAGATATTTTTTGAAAAGTGTAGTAGTAAATCATGCATCAAATAATTTGGATTATCCTTACAATCTTGCCGCTTTCATATTAGAATGGTAAAATAAAAATAGGAAAATAGCGTCATTTTGAATAAAGGGTGGAGTCAGAATGAATGAAATATATAAGATTTTACTGGTAGATGACGAGGAAGAAATTCGCACCAGTATCATTAAAAAAATAGATTGGGATAAGAATGGCTTTACAGTAATTGGAGATGCGGAAAACGGGAAGGATGCACTGGAAAAAATTGAACAGTTGGAGCCGGATGTTGTTTTGACTGATATCCGTATGCCATACATGGATGGACTGGAACTGGCTGCAGAACTTCGGCGTCTGCATCCATCTATCAAAGTTGTGATTTTTTCCGGATATGACGATTTTGAATATGCAAAGCAGGCGATTCAGCTGAACATTATCGAGTACATTTTAAAACCGGTAAATGCCAGAGAACTGACGGATATTCTGGGGAAAATTAAAACAAATCTGGATGAAGAAATAGAACGTCTGAGGGGCGAAACAGTGCTGCAGGACAACCTGAAGAAAAATCTGGTGATCCTTCGTGAGAATTTCCTTAGTAAGCTGGTGAAAGGGAAAATTGAAAGAAAGCAGATTGAACATGAGATGAAAGAATATGAATTGCCTTTTCTGGAAAGCAACTGCTGGGTTGCTTTGAAAATCAATCTTGACAATGGTGGCTCAGATAAAGAAGGGAATCCTCTGTCAGTTCAGAATCTTTTGGACAGTCGTATGCAGGAATGGAACGGATATGCCAGTTTTCACCGACCTTCTGGTCTTTGTGCCATTGTAGGCATGGAGTCAGAAGGAGAAATTGCACATCTGATGGCACTTTTGAACGATATTTGCAGAGAAAGCCGCCGTATATTGTATCAGCCTCTGACGATCGGTATGGGATGTGTAGTCCATCAGATTGAAAAGATCGCGCAGAGTTACAGCGGCGCAAGAGAAGCGGTTGCATATGGCGGCATTGCAGGGGATATTGTTTATATCAACGACGTAGAGCCTCGTCAGAAACCCATTTTGTGGCTGGATGATAAAATGGAAGCTGATCTGAATTATGCTTTACGTTTCGGCGATGAAGATAAAATTCTTTCCTGTGTTGAGAATATTGTTCAGCTTATGGAAACCTCGGGCAGCTGTAATGTGCAGCCATATCTGATCAGCATTCTGCACGTTATTTTGCAGGTAGTGCAAAAGCATGAGCTGGATGAACAGCTGGTATTTGGAAAATATGCAGACTATTATGGGGTGTTATCTGAGGTTGATACAACGGAAAGACTGTTTCAATGGCTTTCGAGTATTTGTTATTCTATCAGCGCGTGTATTGCCAATGCAAGAAAAGGCACGACGAAAACGATTGTGCAGGAGGCGAAGCGCTATATTGAGGAGAACTATCAGAATTCAAACCTTTCTCTGGAAACCCTGTGTGATCATCTGCATATGAGTACAGCATATTTTTCTACAGTATTTAAAAAAGAGGAAGGGGAAAGTTATATTTCCTATCTGACTGGGGTTCGTATGAAAAAAGCGGCGGAATTACTGAAAACGACTGATGAAAAAACATATGTGATTGCTGCGAAGGTGGGGTATGATGAACCTAACTATTTTAGTTATGTATTTAAGAAGCGTTATGGTGTATCCCCCAATAAATTCAGAGGAAAGCGAGGATGAGTCGTGAGACTTCTAGATGAACTGAAGAGAATATGGCGAGCCTGGACGGGATTCAGCGGCAGACGCTATGACCTGCGTAGGGTCATCTGGGTTTCCTTTACGGCAACGGCAGTGGTGACAACTTTGATTATGGGGTTGTCTGTGTATGGGCGTTATATGACCCAGACGCAGGAAACAATACGGGAGGATAATCAGACGCTTCTGACACAGGCAAATTATCAGTTTACTTCTTTTTTGCGCAATATGATGAAGGTTTCTGATTCCTTATATTATAGTGTGATCAAGGAAACAGATCTGGAGAAAAGTTCTGTTTCGGATGCCTTTCGTTTGCTGTACGATACTAATAAAGATACAATCGAACGAATTGCGCTTTTTTCGGAGGATGGGGAATTATTAGAGGTTGCCCCAGCAACCAAAAGAAAAGAGACAGCTTCTCTTTTTAATCAAAATTGGTACTGGGAAACGATTTTAAAAGAAGAAAACATTACTTTTGGCATGCCTGAGGTGGAACGATTGTTTGATCATTCTGGCGGAGAATATACCCGTGTAATTCCGATGAGTCGTGTGGTGCAGTTGAATCGAGGGGATAGAACAGAAAAGGGTATTCTTTTAGTTCAGCTGAAGCAAAGCAGTATTACAGATATTCTATCCAATATCATGATGAGTGGTAACTCCTACTTATATTTGACGAATGAAAATGGTGAAATTATCTATCATCCCAGACAGGAGTTGATTGAAAGTGGTTACCTTCAGGAAAAAAAGATCGATTTATATAAATAAGAAGATAATAGATTTTCCAAGGTGGGTGATGACGAGGAGTATTTTGTAAAAACGATTGGATATACCGGTTGGAAAATCGTTGGTGTAGTAAAAAATGAAGAGATTTCTTTAAATAGTTTCAAAAGTGGATTACTGATAGTATTTTTAGTACTGTTCTTTTTAAGTGTTATGGCACTTATTAACATGTATTTGTCTCAAAGGCTATCAGCGCCGATGCAGAGGCTGGAAGAAGCGGTCAATAAAATAGAAGCCGGTGATCTGGATACCTGTATTGAACCATCCGGGTTCTATGAGGTATGGCATCTTGGGAGAGCGATCAGTGATATGCAGGATACACTGAAACAATTGATGGATGATATTGTGGCAGAACATGAAGCGAAGCGACGCAGTGAGCTGATGGTGCTTCAGAATCAGATCAATCCACATTTTTTGTATAACACACTGGATATCATTGTATGGATGGTTGAAAATGAAAAGAGAGAAGAAGCTGTAGAAGTGGTGACGGCACTTGCAAGGTTTTTCCGCATCAGCCTGAGCAATGGGAAAACCATTATCCCCGTGGAAGATGAAATTGAGCATGTGCGAAATTATCTGATGATTCAGGAAAGACGATTTAAAAATCGTTTCAGTTATACTTTGGATGTAGAGGAAGGATTGGGGCAATATGGAACGATCAAGCTGATTCTGCAGCCGATTGTAGAAAACTGTATTTATCATGCCATGGAATTTATGGATGGGGACGGACTCATTCAGGTTTCTGCGAGAAAAGAGGAAGAAAAGATACTTTTTACGGTGAGAGATAATGGCTGTGGTATGACGGAAGATATTGTGGAACAAATCATGGCAGGGAAGAAGGTCAGCAAAGGAAAAGGCGGCGTGGGTCTGCAGAATGTGCAGGAACGTCTGCAGCTGGTCTTTGGTGACGGATTTGGAATGATGATCCGCTCTGAACCGGATGAAGGAACAGAAGTGAACATCCGTATTCCTGTCGTTTTGTGGGAAGAACTGGAAGAAAGGGGGCTGGATAGTGTATGAAGAGTAAAAGGATGAGAAATATCATCCTGGCAGATATTTTTCTGTTGCTCCTGCTTTTTCTGGCTTCGTCCACAGACCTTCTGATCAAGGAAAAAGAGGTTGAAGTACATAAAATTGCAGTGATCATGGATATCCCTGTGAAGAGTCAGGCGGATAATTTTCGCTCAGGTACGCTGGAGGCTTCTTCAGAATTTCATATGGATATGAATTATTTTAATTTGTCCTCCTGGAACGAGTTGAAGGACAAGCAGGCCGTATTGCAGAAGGAGCTGGATAATGGCTGTAAAGGTGTGATCCTGCATTGCGAAGATAAACAGGTAACACAAACCCTTCTGGAAAGCATTCCGGCAGGTATCCCGGTTTTGTTATATAATGAAGAAGCAGAAGAACCATGTGTAAGCGGATATATCGGCAGTGACCCCAAGGAGGAATGCAGACTGCTGCAGGAAGCGATCCTGCAGGATAAGAATATTGCGGAAGGTATTGTGCTGGTAGAGCGCGTATCCTGTGAAGAACGGGTGCTGGATTTACATGACCGTCTGCAGGAACAACTGGAGGCGGAAGGTTTATTGGTACGTCGTATACAGGTGGACTCCCTTGCGGAAGTACAGCCATTGGTGAAAAATGTATCTGCTTTACTGGGGAGGGTATTTGTTTCCGGAGATATTTCTGTTTTGCAAATGCTGGGAGAAGGTAATAAGGGTTCCGGAAATGTATTATCTGTTTATGGTATTGGTTTTCATTCGGGGATTCGTTCTTTGGTAGAGGAAGGTTGGATTTCTGGTACGGTGGTGCATCGTGCATATGAAGCAGGATATTTTTCTGTGGAACGGATGGTGGAGATTCTGAACGGGAAAAGTGATGCAGAAAGAAAAATGATCGTGGAATCTGTTCTGGTGTCACAGAAAAATATGTATTCGCCTGAGATTGAAAGTATTGTATTTCCCTATGTGTGAGAAAGGGATGAAAGTAAGAATGGAGAATAGAAAGAAAAAATTGGGATTGTTTATTCTGATTCTGCTTGTTGCTGTCTCTCTGTTTTTGCGCCTGAAAGACGAAAAGGCAGAACCGCTGGAAATAGGAGTCTCGCTGTATCAGGAAGAAGACACTTTTATAGAGAAAATCCTTGCGGGAATGGAAAAAAGCGCAAGGGAATATGAAGAAAGAACAGGTAGACAGGTTATCTTGAATGTTTCTGTGGCAAATGGCAGTCAGAGACTGCAGAATGAGCAGGTGAAACGATATGTTTCTTTGGGGTATGATGCAATCTGTGTCAATCTGGTAGACCGTACCAGTGCTTCTGCAATCATTGATGAAGTGCTGGAGGGGCAGAAAGAGATTCCGGTGATTTTTTTTAATCGTGAGCCGGTGCCGGAAGATGTTTTTCGCGGAGAGCATATTTATTATGTTGGTTCTGATGCAAAAACTTCTGCGATTCTGCAGGGGAATGCGGTGGTCGAAAGCCTCAGGAGGTATCCGGGCATGGACAAAAACGGGGACGGTGTACTGCAGTATGTTATGCTGGAGGGAGAGATGGGACATCAGGACACAGTTATGCGCTCTGAGTATTCCAGAATGACAATAGAGGATGAAGGGGTAGCGCTGCAGAAGCTGGAGCATGGAACTGCCGATTGGCAGAGAGGCTCGGCGGAGGTTCTGATGGAGCAGTGGCTGGAAGTACACGGAGATACCATAGAACTGGTGTTGAGCAATAACGATGATATGGCCCTTGGAGCCGTGGATGCATTGGAAGAGGCTGGAATCGAGGCGGCTATATTTGGCATAGATGCAACAGATGTAGGGCTGGCTGCCGTAGAAGAGGGAAAACTGTGGGCAACTGTTGACTGTAATGGAACGGCTCAGGGAGAAATGGCTTTTTCGATAGCGGCGGATCTGGTATCTGAGGGCGCTGTTTCGGAGGAAATCTCTCTGGTCGATCAGCGTTATGTCCGTGTTCCTTTAAAAATACGCAGAATGCCGCAGCAGTAAAAAAAGAAGTATAACACTGCGGATCATAATCCTATGTAAAAAAATCAAAGATTGAGATAAAAATATTATATGTTTTGCAAATATCGTTTTTGTTATAATGTATACAACAATGGAGAGGTAAGCCAATATTCCATTGTAAACACTTATTATCACTGCAGATGATGCAGTAAAGACATGAGGAGGAGGAAAACTCATATGAAAAAGAAAATTTTAGCGATGCTGATGGCATCCGTAATGGTACTGGGCGCTACAGCTTGTGGCGGCGGTTCCGAACCTGCAGCAGACACAGCAGATCTGCCCACAGTAGGTGTTCTGATCTACAAATACGATGACACTTACATTTCCACAGTAAGAAATGCTCTGGAAGCAGCACTGGAAGGCAAAGCAGAAGTAATCATGCAGGACGGTAAAGGCGATCAGGCTACTCAGAACGACCAGCTGGACGTTATGATTGAAAAAGGCGTTGATGTACTGGCAGTAAATATGGTTGACGCAAAAGCAGCAGCAGGCGTTGTTGACAAAGCGAAAGAAGCTGGTATCCCTACAGTATTCTTCAACAGAGAACCTGACACAGAAGTAATTCAGTCCTATGAAAAAGCTGTATTCATCGGCACAAACGCTGCTGACGCAGGTAAAATGCAGGGCGACCTGGTTAAGAAAATCTTTGATGCAAACCCCGCATATGACCTGAACGGCGACGGCAAGGTTCAGTATGTAATGTTCCAGGGTGAACCCGATAACCCCGAAGCAATCGCTCGTACACAGTACTCTGTTGAACAGGCAGAAGTGAACGGTGTTGTAATGGAACAGATCGGTGAAACTCAGGTATGTAACTGGGATACAGAAATGGCTCAGAAAGCAATGGAAGCTATGCTGGCAGCTAACGAAGGCAAAATCGAACTGGTTCTGGCTAACAATGACGGTATGGCAATCGGCTGTGTAGCAGCTCTGTCCAACATTGGCTACAACACAGGCGCTGAAGGCGCTGGCTTCATCCCCGTTATCGGTGTTGATGCTACAGACGCAGCAAAAGACGCGATCGCTAACGGCACAATGAGCGCAACAGTTCTGCAGGATGGTCAGGCTATGGGTAACGCAATCGCAGCTGTATGCGTAAATATGGCAGCAGGTAGCGAAGCTCTGGCTGATACAGAATACGTATTCGACGAAACAGGCGTTTGCGTTCGTATTCCTTACGCACCTTATGAAGGTTAATCATTAATCATCATTAAGGGATCATAATTTTGTGATGAAATGGTTCGCACAGCGGGAATTTCCCGCTGTGCGTTCTTCAATAGAAGGAAGCGTGGTGAAAATGCAGTGAATGAACACGAAAATTTTGTATTGGAAATGACAGATATCGAAAAGCAGTTCCCCGGCGTAAAAGCGCTGGATCATGCGATGCTGAAGCTGCGTCCCGGTACAGTGCACGCACTGATGGGGGAAAACGGGGCTGGGAAATCTACCCTGATGAAGTGCTTATTCGGTATTTATAAACAGGATGCTGGTCTGATCAAGATCGACGGAGAAGAGGTTCGTTTCTCCGGACCCAAAAACGCCATGGAAAATGGTGTTTCCATGGTGCATCAGGAACTGAATCAGGTGCTGCAGCGCAGCGTAATGGAAAATATCTGGCTGGGCAGATTTCCTCAGAATAAGGGGTTAGTCAGCCACAAGCAGATGTATGATGAAACAAAGAAGGTCTTTGATGACCTGGATATTCCCGTAAACCCCAAAACAATCATCGGCAAATTGAGCGTATCCCAGCGTCAGATGGTAGAGATCGCGAAGGCCGTATCCTACAATGCGAAAATTCTGGTGCTGGATGAACCTACATCCTCTCTGACACAGGAAGAGGTTGAGCATCTTTTTGATATTATTAACAAGCTGCGTGCAAAGGGCGTAGCAATGGTTTACATCAGTCATAAGATGGAAGAGATCCTGCGTATCTCCGACGAAGTAACGATCATGCGTGACGGTCAGTGGATCGCAACGGAAAAAGCAGAAGATCTGACCACCGATAAGATCATCAAGCTGATGGTAGGCCGTGACCTGACCCATCGTTTCCCTCCCAAGACCAACGTGCCCGGAGAGCCTCTGATGGAAGTAAGACACCTTACAGGCAAATACATGCCCAGCTGTATCGACGTAAATTTTGAGCTGCGTAAGGGCGAGATCCTTGGCGTGGCAGGTCTGGTGGGCAGCCGCCGTACAGAGCTTCTGGAAACTATTTTTGGGATCGCGAATCATGAAACAGGGGAGATCCTGAAAAATGGCCAGCCCATCCAGAATAAAACTCCCAAAGATGCTATCAGAAATGGCTTTGCCATGCTGACAGAAGAACGTCGTGCTACAGGTATTTTTGGTGGCATGAGCATTCTGTTTAACTCTGTTATCGCAAATATCAAGGATTATAGAAAACATATTCTCCTTTCTGATGCTAAAATGAAGCAGGATACCCAGTGGGTAATCGATAGTATGAAGGTAAAAACTCCCAGCCAGAAAACACATATCCGTTCTTTGTCCGGCGGTAACCAGCAGAAAGTTATCATTGGTCGCTGGTTGTTGACAAAACCTGATATTCTGTTGTTGGATGAACCTACTCGCGGTAT
>JAUNCB010000296.1 GCA_030526765.1 Bacillota bacterium | reverse complement strand
TATGATTTCACCGGGCAGTGCACCCTCCACGAAAACAGTATAGCCATTCACTCGCCCGATGCCTTCTCCATTGCTGCCCAAAGCATCTATTTCCATTTCATAGATTTTATTCTTCTCCACAGGAATCATCTTGTTCCTCTTCTCCTTTTATTCTCTCTGTTTCCGAAAATTCACAAACCGTGCCGTTACAAACGCAGGGACGACAGGTGGCAAAGGAAGGTTTTGCCTTCCCCACGCCATATTCCAGCATTTCCCGCATTTCCTTCATGGTATCCAGCACTTCATTTCGTATTTTCGCTGTATTTCTGATTTCAAACATATAGTCCCGATAAACGATGCGTCCAAAGGGCGGCTTCTGCCCGTACACATCCTCCAGAATGAGGAAATATGCCCCCAGCTGCAGGAGATCCCCATGATGGGGCAGCTCCTCCTCGTCAATATCACCGCTTTTCAACTCCACCGGCACGATACGCTTCAGAACAGGACTCTGAAATACATAATCCGGCTTCCCCTGCAGATCATATTTTGCAGAATAAAGCAGCTTACCGAAATCCTCCTCATGCTTCTTTCCCTGCTTCTGATCTGCATAGATCAGCCCATAGCCCCGCACATCATCCCTTGCTGTCAGCTTCTGTATGCTCGGCCTGGAATGCCTGAAAAACAACAGAAGCAGAAGAAGGCATAGGACACCGAGGATCGCCCAGTCCATTCCGTTCAGGCTGAGTATGGTTTTATATAGCGCCGACATAATGTATCCATAAATATCCCCCGATGGCTGCTGCCGCAAACAAGATCACGATCAGCTTCCAGAACCGCCTTTTCCATTTCAGCAAAAGGTAGCTCCTGCGGTGATACTTTTCTCCTTTCCGAAATTCACTGGAGAGGCTGTCCTCCAGACGAAGCCGTTCATTCCGCTCCGTATACAGTCTTCTCAGTTCCTTCCGACCATAAAGCCGTTCATAATACCACTGATAGGGACAGTAATCAAATTTACTGAGCTCATGGGCGGAAAGTGTTTTTCTCTCCATTCTTCTGCACCCTTATTTCCAGTCGGATTTTCTGATATTTCTCGCCAGCATCCTGTGATAGCCTGCCCAGCTGCCCTGGGTATCATTGGAAGCGATCATATCTTCAAACATTTTTGTTTTTGCATCCATATTGTCGGCACAGTGCAGGATAAAGGCTTCAATGGTTTCCGGAACCTTGGGAGAACCATACTCCAGCTCCCCGTGATGGGACAGGATGCAGTGCATCATCAGATTGGCAAGCTGCTTCGGGAAGCCTTCGATCTTTGCCGCTGTGTCACGGATCAGCTCTGCCCCCATGAAAATATGCCCAAGAAGCTGCCCTTCATCGGTATAATCATTTTCGGGGAAATCAGACAGCTCCATGATTTTTGCCACATCATGCAGCATCGCACAGGCAACCAGCATATCCCTGTCCACAAACTGATAGCGGGGTGCCATAAAATCACAGATCTGTGTCACAGAAAGGGTATGCTCCACCAGACCGCCCCGATAATTATGATGCATGGTCTTTGCTGCGGAATGATATTTAAAGTCCTTGCTGATCACAGGGTGCTTCAGGAAAATCTCCTCCAGCAGCTTTTTGATATGGGGATTCTGAATGGTTTTGATATAGCCCAGCAGCTGTGCGTGGATATCATCAATATTTTTTTCTGTGCTGGGAATGAAATCCGCAGGATCATATTCCCCCTCCATACTGCGGCGAATGCGCTTTACGTTCAACTGCAGTTCATTATTAAAGGTGGTCACAAAGGCATCGATCTTGATGAAATCATTTTCCTGAAAGCTCTGGATATCCTTATTCATATCCCATACCTTTGCATCCACGATCCCTGTTTTATCCTGTAATTTCAAGGACAGATATGTTTTTCCGTTTCTGGATTTCATACTCTGTCTGGATTTGCAGAGGTAATGCTCGATCACATTTTCTCCCTCTCGCAGTTCATTGATATATTTCATGCCGTTCCTCCGTTTCTATTCTAAGGACATTGAAATTTCCATATTTCACCCATTATAACCTATCGTATAATTATACTATATTTCCGCCCCATATACCAAGAGGATTCTGACCAAAAATCGCAGTTTTCACAATATTAGTTTGATTTTAAAAATATTTTTTCCGAAAACAGCTGCGCCCTCTTGGTTTTTTCCTGGAAATATGGTATGATTAGCT
>JAUNCB010000035.1 GCA_030526765.1 Bacillota bacterium | reverse complement strand
TGGTCATAACAAATGCATCCAGCTTTTCCGCCATCTTCAGCAGCATGGAATCCACCTCCATCTGCTTTTCCGCCTTAAAGCTCTGGATCTCAACGGGGATCGTCAACTGCTTCTGGATCTCATTGAGGATATCCAGCCCTCTTCTGCCTCGCTGTCTTTTCAGACCATCGGCAGAATCGGCAATATGACGCAACTCCTCCAGCACAAAATCCGGAATGATGATCTTCCCTTCGATAAAGCCGGTCTGCAAGAGATCCATAATACGTCCGTCAATGATCACGCTGGTATCCAGAATTTTCGGTCTGCCGCTGATGTTATCATCCACAGGCATGGGCTTGCTGGTCATCAGCACCTCCTGCAGGGTGCGGACATTGACATCGTCCTTCTTTCTTCTGGCAACACGAATCCCCAGAACACCGAAAAGGATATTCAGCAGTACGATAATAAAGGTTCCCAGAATACCAAAGCCACGGAATGCAAGGCCGATCAGATTCGCCAGCACCAGACCCACAAAGCAGCCCAGCACGGAAAGTGCCAGCTCTTTGAGGTTCATTTTCGTCAGACGCTCTTCTGTCTGATTCATACGCTTCATGAGAATGTCCGCTGTAGACGAGGATGCAACAAAATAAAATATAAGTCCGGTTGTAACAGCAATCGCCGCAGGAACATAAGCAGGAAGCTGTTGGAATGAATAGAATAAGTCCGATAAGATAATAATATGCATCACCGCATAGGTTGCCGCCATCACGATCAAACTCACGATCATTTCGATCAGTCTTCTCATATTTTCACCTCCTTTTTCCATAATACAGGTTAAATGCGAAAAATCCGAAGACTACCCGCACTTTACCATACGACCAGTTTATCCTATTTTCTTTTTTTTTGCAAGCATATCTTCCTCCGCCGCTTATCCCCCATAACATCACCACGGAGCGTGGTTTCTTATACTACATCCCGTGATTTCTCCTATTGAATTTTTTGTTTGATTTTGCTATATTACTCTATAAAGATATCTTAACGGCTGTTTGTGCCGCTTGATCATATAAAAAAACAAGGAGGAATACCTATGGCAGATTTTCAGATTTTCAGTGACGGCGCCTGTGACATCGGCTTTGAAAAAGCCGCAGAGCTGAATATTCAACTGATCCCCTTTTATGTATCTATTGACCACGAAAATTATTATAAGGAAATTTTAGAGATTTCTCTCGACAAATACTTCCATTTCATGACAGAGGAAAAGGGTTATCCCAAAACCTCTCTTCCCTCTATTCAGGATTATATCGATGCCTTCCGCCCTGCACTTCACGCAGGCAAGGATGTTCTCTGCCTCACCATGACCCGCAGTCTGACCGCTTCTCAGGAATCTGCCATGACAGCAAAGGCCATGCTGGAGGAGGATTTCCCCCATGCAAGGATCGAGGTTGTGAATTCCTGGGTTGCAACAGGCGCACAGATGCTGATGCTGATGGAAATGGCCCGCATGCAGAAAAACGGAAAATCTCTGGATGATGTTCTTTCCTATGCCGAAAAAGCCCGCAAGGATGCCCGCATCCATTTCATGGTGGGCGATCTGAGTTATCTGGAGGTAGGCGGCAGAATCGGCAAACTGGCGACCCTTTCCGGCGGTCTTCTGAAAATCAAGCCCATTATCATCCTTAAGGACGGCGAGATCGGTGTAGGCGGTGTCTGCCGTGCCAGAAAAAAAGGTCTGACACAGATTGCCGATGTTACAAAAAAACACTTTAAGGAAACAGGCGAAAATCCTGCCGAATATATTGCCACCCTCGGAACAAATACCATCTGGGACGATATGGACAGCTTCTTTGCTCTGGCTGAGGCTTCTGCTCCCGGCATGGAATTTCTGCCTCATTTCCAGATCGGTGCTACCATCTCCAGCCACACAGGCCCCGGTACAACGGGCTTCTGCTTTGTAAAAAAATACGAATACTACGGTTTCTGATAATAAAAAAGGATGCGCCACCAAAAACGGTGGCGTTTCTTCATTATTTTTTTTATTTTGGTATGTTTTTTCCGGTCAAAAGATGGTATACTGTCCAAAGTATATTCAAAAATCAAAGGAGTAGCTTTATGAAAAAACGAGATTCATTTAACAACAGGCTTGGTTTTGTATTAGCCTGCATCGGTTCTGCCGTAGGTATGGGCAACCTGTGGATGTTCCCCACAAGAGTATCCATGTACGGCGGCGGTTCCTTTCTGATCCCTTATTTTATCTTTGTCATCCTGATCGGCGCAACAGGTGTCATCGGCGAAATGGCCTTCGGCCGTGCAGCTCGTTCCGGGCCTGTAAATGCCTTCGGTATGGCACTGGAAAGCAGAGGAAAACGCAGTCTGGGTGAAGCACTGGGTCTGATCCCCATGGTCGGCGCACTGGCAATGGCAATCGGTTACACCGTTGTTATGGGCTGGATCCTGAAATATGCTGTGGGCACCTTCACAGGCGCAACACTGGCTTATACGGATGTAGACGGCTACGCAGGTGCTTTTGGCGGCATGGCAAGTGCCTTCGGCAATAACATCTGGCAGCTTGGCGCTCTGCTGATCTGTCTGGCAATCACCATGCTGGGTATCGGTAAGGGGATCGAAAAAGCAAATAAGATCATGATGCCCCTCTTCTTCCTGCTGTTTGTAGGTCTGGGCATCTATATTGCAATGCAGCCCGGTTCCGCTGAAGGTTACAAATACATCTTCCGTGTGGATCCCGTTGCACTGAAGAACCCCATGACATGGGTATATGCACTGGGTCAGGCATTCTTCTCCCTGTCCATTGCAGGGAACGGCACCATCATCTACGGCTCCTACCTGTCCGATGAGGAAAATATCCCCGCATCTGCAGCCCGTGTTGCCTTCTTCGATACACTGGCAGCCTGTCTGGCAGCACTGGTGATCATCCCTGCTATGGCAACAGCAGGCTCTCAGCTGGATCAGGGCGGCCCCGGTCTGATGTTTATCTTCCTGCCCAACCTGTTCCACTCCATGCCAGGCGGCTCCATCTTTGCCATCATTTTCTTTGTGGCAGTTCTGTTCGCAGGCATGACTTCTCTGCTCAATCTGTATGAAACACCCATCGCCACACTGCAGGAAAAATTCGGCTTCGGCCGTATTTCCGCCAGCCTTACCATCGGTGTGATCGGTGCTGTGGTTTCTATTCTGATTCAGGGTATCGTTTCCGGCTGGATGGATGTTCTGTCCATTTATATCTGCCCTCTGGGTGCAGGTCTGGCTGCTGTAATGTTCTTCTGGTTCTGCAAAAAGGAATTTGTGGAGGCTGAGGTAAACAAAGGAAGAGAGAAGCCTCTCTATGCATGGTTCTATCCCTTGTGCAAATTTGTGCTTTGCCCCATCTGCTTTATTGTTCTGATCCTGGGTGCAATGAACGGCGGCATCGGCTAATCTTAATCTGACATCAGAAAAGAGCCTTTTCAAAAGGCTCTTTTTTTCGTTCTGTTATTTTTTTGCAAGAAAGAAACACGCATCCCCAAAGGAGAAGAAACGATATTGTTCCTTCACGGCTTCTTCATAGGATTCCATTACCAGTTCCTTTCCCATCAGCGCAGAAACCAGCATGATCAGTGTGGATTCGGGCAGATGGAAATTCGTTACCAGACAATCTACAGCTTTAAAGGTGTAGCCGGGATAGATAAAAATCTTTGTCCAGCCTGTTTTCGGCTGAATGATACCATTTTCATCCGTTACCGATTCCAGTGTTCTGGTGCTTGTTGTACCAACAGCAATGATACGGCCGCCATTTTTCTTTGCTTCATTCATGACTGCCGCCTGCTCCTCCTCCACCACATAGAATTCAGAGTGCATTTCATGCTCCAGCACATTATCCACCTTTACAGGGCGGAAGGTCCCCAGACCGACATGGAGTGTTACATGGGCAAGCTTCACTCCCTTTTCCTCGATCTGCTTTAACAGCTCCGGTGTGAAATGCAGCCCCGCAGTGGGTGCAGCGGCAGAGCCCTCATGCTCCGCATAAACGGTCTGATATCTGTTTTTATCCTCCAGCTTATGAGTGATATAGGGAGGCAGAGGCATTTCGCCCAGCTCATCCAGAATGGCTTCAAATACGCCTTCATATTCAAATTTAATGATACGGTTGCCACCCTCGATAACCTCCAGCACCTCAGCGATCAGCTTTCCGCCGCCAAAGGAGATTTTATCCCCGGGACGGGCTTTCTTACCGGGTCTGACCAGCACCTCCCAGGTGTCCATATCCTTTCTGACCAGCAGAAGGATCTCCATGGCTGCACCTGTGCCCACACGCTCGCCGTATAATCTGGCAGGCAGCACCTTTGTATTATTGATCACAAGGCAGTCCCCTGCCTTCAGATATTCCAGAATATCTCTGAAATGTCGATGTTCTCTTCTGCCATCCTCCTTATGCACCACCATCAGACGGCTGGAGGCTCTGTCCTTCAGCGGTTCCTGGGCAATAAGCGCTTCGGGCAGATCAAAGTAAAAATCACTTGTTTTCATCTTGTTCCCCTAAACATATAATCTTCTGCATATTTTACGCCAAAAATCTTCAGCATTTCCTTACGGTATGTGATCGTTGCATCATCGGGCAGATAATCAAATCCCTCAATGTCAAAATCATGCAATACATAATGCTCTTCCATATCCTGTGAATTGATAATGACCTCAGGGTCTGTTACCTTGCGGAACACACTGATGATCTCACAGTCGGGATCGGAAATCGCCTGCATGATCTGCAGAATTTCGTGGTCTTTCAGTCTTTTTGCAAACATCTCTATTCCCTCCCTCAGTGCTCCAGCAGATATTTAATGGCATATTCATCGCCGAACCATTTGTGCATCAGGCTTCTGTAAACATAGTCGGAGCCTGCACCGGCACGGTTTTTGCCTCTGATATTGTAATCATAAAGCTGATAGGTTTCAATATCCTCCTGAAATTTCGCTGTTACCTCAGGCACATTGGATACCGCCACCGCATCATCAAAGCTGTGATCATAGGTACGGATCTTCAGAATGGTCAGATCCCCATCATCAGAGATCACATTCATCACTTCTCTGATCTGCTCCTCCGTCAGTCTTTCAAAAAACATATTGCATCCTCCTTCTTCCAATCCTCTTCAATGGCCTTCCACAGTGCTTCTTTTCCTACGCCGCACAGCATTTCCTGCAGTGCTTCAGGAATGGGCACAAGGGCTCTGTGCATACCGCCGCAGCGCAGCCCCTCATCCAGAAAAAGCCATATTTTATTTTCTGTTGTTTCTCCCATAAGATTTTCCCGGGAGAAAACCACTGTATTTCCCATTCCATCCTGCCAGCCTTCGGAGGACAGCAGGAACGCTTTGAAATCCTTCATTGCTTATCCCTCAATTTCGATCCCTGTATAATAGTGGCAGAGGATCTCCTCATAATCATAACCCTCCTGCGCCATAGCCAGCGCACCTCTCTGGCTCAGGCCAACACCGTGACCATTGCCTACCCCTTCAAAAAGGAAGGTGTCATTTTTCACCGTGCTGATATCCACATCATAAACCTCATACTCGTGGTCATCCAGTGTGATCCTTCTACTGCCGCTTTCGACCTCAAGATCCACGGAAAGATTCTTCCCGTTCAGACGGGACAGATCTCCCTCTGCTTTGACAGTGATCCCATTTTCTGCCGCCGCCGCCATCAGGCTTCCGCTTTTCACAGCCTTCTTTTCTTCCCTGTCTGCTTCCACGAATCCGCCGATCTCGCCGCCCTTACCATTGATGGTAAACATTTTACTGGGCAGGCTTCCGCCTGCGGCAGAGAAATAGGTACGAATACTGTCCTTCGTCAGCACCTTTGTGCCTCTTGTACCAACGATCTCCATTTCCTGCACACGGCCTCCTGTGGAAAGCTTCGTGATCACAATATCTTCCGCATCGCCGATATTTTCATCCTTTTCCTCCAGCAGTTCTGTCAGATCATCCAGGGTCAGTTCCTTTTTCCATGTGGTATCCTCATAGGCCACCAGCTCCGGCACAGCCCGCAGATAAGGAACGGGTGCATACCAGACATTCTCTGTATTTTCCGTATACCCGCCGGCAGAAGCGGAGAATACCGCTTCAATGGGCTTGCCGTCATAGCAGGCGATCTCGCCTCTAGTTGCATCCACAGCAGCGGTGGTCGTTTCCGCTTCTACGCTGCAACCCTTATAGACCTGACAATTTGTTGTATCACAAAGCTCATAACCGCTGTCTCTGTGAGCACCCAGCTTTGTCATGGCATAGGTGCGTGCCGCCACAGCCTGTGCCTTCAGTGCTTCTGCATGATAGCCCTTTCCCATTTCTGCGGGTACCACACCATAGAGATAGTCCTCCAGATCAACAAGGTTCACAGCTGTCAGCTTATTATTGGAAACCACAAAGGTCAGCATCCCCCGATAGCGCTTTCCATTGATCTGAAAGGTATCATCCTCCCCTGTGATCACTGCATCCTGTGGCAGGAGCAGGGACACATCGCCGCCGCTCAGACTGAAGCCTGTGAAATCGGATACTGTTACCGTATCCTCTCCAGTTTCCTCCTCCACTTCGGAAGAAGAGGCATCCTTCACATAAACCGTCCAGTCCTCATCGGAAAGATATGCCGCATAGGCATCAAAATCCATATCCAGCAGCTCTTCCGCCAGATCAAAGGCGTCCCTCTGATCCATTTCGTCATCCACTGCAATAAACTTACCCGTTTCGGGTTTTACCGTATAGGTTTCTTCCTCTGCAAGCATACCGCCTTCTTCAAAATCGCCGTCATCCTCCATGCCGATACAGAGCGTTTCCCCACTGACAGTGGCAGAGGATGCATGCTTGCAGACAGATTCCAGACCCACGGAAATGATCTCCGGAACCTCATATGCCATTGCCTCCATCGGCGCAGCTGCAAAAAGCATTGCCAGAAGGAGTGCAAAACCTTTCTTTTCTTTCATCATATCCCTCCTGTAAATTCGGATATGCCATATACATACCAATTCATTTTCTATTATAACAAAGAACCCCGCTGTATACAAGAAAAAAGGGACTTCGGAAAGAAGCCCCTTTCTGTATTTTCTTATGGAATTATCTCAGCACACGTCTTGCTGTAACGTATGTATTTGCGCTGTAGCCACTGTTCAGATCTGTGACTGTAACGCCGTATGCCTTACCGTCTGTGGAGTGTACATAAGTACCGTCTCCGCAGTAAATACCAACATGGCTGATTCTGCTGTTGCCGCCGCTGTTGAAAAATACCAGATCGCCCGCCTGCAGATTTGCTTTGGAAACCTCTACGCCATTGTTTACCATGGAAGAAGAGGATCTGTTCAGTGTAATACCAAAGTTTTTATATACTGCATATACAAAGCCGGAACAATCTACGCCTTTTCTCAGGTTTGTGCCGCCCCATACATAAGGAGTACCAATAAACTGCTTGCCATAGACAACCACTTCAGCACCTTTGCCCGCACCTGCGGAACGGGTGGTTCTCTCTCCTTCTCTGATGGAAAGGAAATCTGCACTGACATAGCCCTTCACACCGGAATCGGTAATGATTCTTACCCATTCCTGACCCACTCTGTCAATGGATACTTCTGTGCTGTGAGGAAGAACTGTCAGAACATTGGAAATGGTAGATGCTTCCTTACGCAACTTCAGACCTGCCTCGGACATAACCACACCATAAACAGAGTCCAGTTCACTTCCCACTGCATTTGCGATCTTCACTGCATCTGCAACATATTCGCCATTTACAAAATCCTTGCTGACATAAGCATGTCCGTCTTTATATTCAATACGAAACCAGTCGTCATTCTGACCTGTTACACAAACATAATCACCGTCTGCAAACTGACCCAGAGAGTCTGCGGATGTAGAAGCTTCCTCTCTCAGATTTACATCGGTGCCGTTGATTTTTGCATCTGCTTTTGTTACATCAAAATAATCATCGGAAACATAGCCTTCTTCTCCCTCATAGGAAATCTGATACCAGCCGTTTTCCTTATCCAGAATTTCAAAATCTGTACCCTGATCGATCTGCCCCAGCACCTCTGCTTCTGTACTTGCTTCCGCACGCACATTCACATCCGTGCCGGTAGCCTGTCCTGCATCTGCAGCCAGAACTGTCACCGTACCCAGTGCAGCAAAAAGAGCGGTCAGGCCCATTTGTTTGATCGCTGTTTTCATGCCCATTGGATTCTCCTCCAAACATATCTTTATCATTTTCAATGAAATTGTTACAAATCTATTACAATTAGTATACAAAAGAGTTATAAACTTGTCAACGTCTTTTTTTCACAGTTTCCATAATTGTCCTGCATTTTATGACAAAAAACCCTGTAAAACTCCCCTTTTTCCGCACGAATAGTTCACATAAATCCTTTTACTATCTCTTCTTTTTTCAAAATCCGAAAACAAAAATATTTCTTACATTTCTATCCACGCTCATAATGAAACAAAAAAATACAGAGAATCACTCCTCTGTATACAGACTGTAGAC
>JAUNCB010000295.1 GCA_030526765.1 Bacillota bacterium | reverse complement strand
AACTTTCACTTGTGCTAGTAGCTGTTTTGTCTGCGCATCCAGAAGGCGGATCATCTCAATGTAATGCCGGATCAAATAGAAGACACCGGTATTCCCATGACCAAAATTCTGAGCATCCTGGGCAGCTTCCACCAGCGCCTCAGCTTTTTTTCGGATATGGAGTGGACCTTTCGTTACGACGGACTTCATAAAGGTTTCCAATTCGTTGACATCTGCAGCCAGGATGGAATCCGGTGTCAGATACTCGTACAGTACTGCCATGGCTGCAACACCGTTGACCTTGGAGAATACTGGAATGAATTGTGGAAATACTTGCCTAAGCTGGTCCTTCAACCGGCAGATGTACATGGAAGTTTCCTTCTTCATGGCATAGTATTCCCGCAGGATTGCTTTCATGGCAGCTACATCATCACTGGGCACAATGGATGTTTTCAGATCCGGACGCAGACCCAGCAGGGCGATCTTCTGAGCATCAAACTTGTCATTATGAATATTCCGCACATTAATATCTTTGCTGGCATGCGTGACCAAGGGATTCAAAACATAGGCATCCAGTCCGGCCTCTCTCATTTTGTGGTATACAGGAAAATGGTAGATGCCTGTAGATTCCATGAAGATACGGGCAGGCAGATCGAATTGCTTCATGACAGAATAGATACGGTCAATAGCACCGTCCAGTGATCGTTTACTGTTATGAAAAATTCGATAAGGCTTTCCAATCAATTCTTGGGAAGGCAGCGCAATGGCCATCAGGCTGAAATCAGCGCCGACGTCGATTCCAACGGAGAGATACTTGCAATTTTTATTTTTCACAGCAATCCTTCTTTCCAACGGTTATTACAGGATGTCCTTCTCAATCGGTACGACACAGCCTAGCGCGTAATGCAGGAATAGCAAAAAAGCTCCCAACCAGCCAAATCATGAAACGCAGCCGAAAGGATGAACAGACTATACATCAGGTATGGGGCAGCAGAAATTGCCGCCCTCCCAAGGGCGCACCCGTTCATGCTCCTGTTTGATTTCAAGTATACTGCATTTTCAGGATAGGATGTTACGTTGGGAGCCTGATTGATAGGAATAGGAACTGGATTTGAAGATCTTTCAGAAGAGCGTTCTTATTCCCTTAGTAATTATACTAAGGGCGCACTTCTATACATGTCTGACCACATGTAGTGCGTCCTGGCGGAAGCAATCACTCAGACATCTGAATGTCTGGGCTTTTTTGCGTCACTGATGTTCCGACCAAGGGTTCCCCTTGCGCCGCTTTGCGGCTATCCCAACAACAATTACGAAAAGGAGAAATTGAAATGAATCAGAAAAACACGAAGCGTGACCTGCTCCAACAGGAACTTGCCAGCAACGAAAGTAAGCTGGCTCAGCTGAAGCATCAGCAGAAGCGGTTGGAGAATCGCATTGCTTATTACGAAAAAGGAGAACGTAAGAAACGAACCCATCGGCTCTGCACCATTGCGGGTACTCTGGAGAGTATTGCTCCGGGGATCAAAGAGCTGACGCTCCCGGAGGTCATTGAGCTACTGGAGAATATCTTCAGCTACCCCGAGGCAAAAAGCACAGTGCATAACTGGGTATTGCTTCACAAACAAAAATACGGGGAGGTGGAATCCGGTGGCATTGTTCCATCTGAATGTGACACAGATTAAGCGCAGTAAAGGTCAGTCGGCCATCGCCGCTGCAGCCTACCGGGCCGGAGAAAAACTCCACAGTGAATATTACGGTGAGACTTCCGACTATACCAGAAAGAACGGCGTGATCTGTTCTGAGATCCTGTTGCCCGATCTCGCACCCAGGGAATATGCTGACCGACAGACCCTCTGGAATTCCGTAGAAAAAGCCGAGCGGGGTAAAAACGCTCAGCTTGCATACAGTTTTGACATTGCCTTGCAGAACGAGTTTTCCATGGAGGAGAACATCGCTCTGGCAAGGCGTTTTTTATTGGAACACTTTGTCTCCCGGGGCATGGTGGTGGACTTTGCTGTTCATGTTCCCGATACAGAACCCGGCGGCATTTCCAATCCCCACTTCCATGTTATGTCACCTATTCGTCCCATCGAAGAAAACGGAAAATGGGGCTGCAAGCAGCACCGGGTCTATGAACTGGATGAGGACGGCAACCGACTTCTGGATGCGGACGGCAATTACATTTTCAATGCAGTCCCCACCACCGACTGGGGATCTCCGGAGACACT
>JAUNCB010000294.1 GCA_030526765.1 Bacillota bacterium | reverse complement strand
TCGAATCCTGCTACCCTAGCTCATCGCAGACAGTAATGTCTGCGATTTTTTTATGTCCGAAAAGAATTGACAGTCTTTGTCTGATATAGGAAAATGAAAGAGAGCGGATCAGACGAACTGCAGAAAATGCAGAATGATTTGAATTTTCGGAGGAGGCATTTCTATGAAAAATTTTGACATGGTAATGAATATAAAAGCGGCAGACCGCCGTGGAGATATTTCTTCTTTTTCTGTAGCAGAGGCGGCAAAGGCACGTGCCTTCCACAGCACATTCCCTGTATATCAGAAAACACCTCTGGTTTCCTTGGAGAAGCTGGCAGAAAAAATGGGCGTCAAAAATATTTATCTGAAGGATGAAAGCTATCGCTTCGGGCTGAATGCATTCAAGGTTCTGGGGGCAAGCTATGCTATTGCCAATGAGATCGGCGGGCGGATCGGTGCCGATATTACAGATCTTTCCGCAGAACGGATCTTGTCGGCAGAAACGAAGGAAAAGCTTGGAGATATTACATTCGTAACGGCAACGGATGGCAACCATGGCAGGGGTGTTGCGTGGACAGCGAATAAGCTTGGGCAGAAGGCTGTTGTTTATATGCCTAAGGGGAGCGCTGCGGAAAGATTGGAAAACATTCGTGCAGAGGGTGCAGATGCGGATATTATGGATATGAACTATGATGATGCCGTGCGTCTTGCACAGAAAATGGCAGAAGAAAAAGGCTGGATCGTTGTGCAGGATACGGCATGGGAGGGCTATGAGAATATTCCCAGATGGATCATGCAGGGATATACCACCATGGGGCATGAAATCATGGAGCAGATCCCTGTAAAGCCGACACATATTTTCCTGCAGGCAGGTGTTGGCAGTATGGCGGGTGCAATGACAGGCTTCTTTTCTAACCTTTATGGTGACGAAAAGCCGACCATTGTGATCGTAGAGCCTGCGAAGGCAGACTGCCTGTATCAGACAGCAAAGGCAGATGACGGCACACTGCATATCGTAACAGGAGATATGCACACCATTATGGCTGGGCTTGCCTGCGGAGAGCCCTGTACCATTGGCTGGGATGTGCTGAAGGGCTATGCAGATGCGTTTATTCGCTGCCCGGAATATATGGCGGCAGATGGGATGCGTATTCTGGCAGCGCCTGTGAAAGGAGATACACCTGTGATCGCGGGGGAAAGCGGTGCGGCGGCATTTGGTGCTATGGCGAATCTTTTGCAGGATGGGGAACTGGCAGAATATAAAAAGCTGCTGAAACTGGATGAAAACTCCTGTGTTCTTTGCATCAGTACAGAGGGTGATACGGATCAGGAGAATTATCAGAATGTAGTCTGGGGCGGTAAATATTCGAAATTTGAGGAATAAGGAGGTGTGCCTCCATGAAATGTCCCTATTGTCAGAATGATATGGAAAAAGGCTTTATCCAATGCAGAGATGGTGTGACATGGACACCAAAGAAACAATGGGCAGCAGCGCTTTCTTCCCTTGGAAAGGGCAGTGTTTCTCTGGAAAATGGTACGGGTAATAATCGTACTGTATTTGCATACAGATGTGCTGCCTGCCGAAAGGTTATCATAGAATATACGGAATAAGAAAAAGTGACAGCAGGAACCAATTTTCAAAGGTCAGACGAGAATCTGACGATGGGGAGATCGGTTTCGTGCTGTCACTTTGTTTTTTTCGGATCGATGGACGGGATACATGGAGAAAAGAAGATTTCTGAGAGAGCATTCTCCTTCTTTTCGCTATGTTCATGGGGTATCCTCTTCCATAAAATGATATACCAGATAGGAAAGCTCCGGAAACTGTGCTTCGGCAAAGGCAGACAGATCCTTGGGGAGCCCTTTGGGAAGCAGAGAATGGACGGCAATGAAAACACCGCCGATTTTTTCGGCAAGTTTTTGGCTGGGAAGGTTATTTTTTTTGATCTTACTATAGAAATATTTGTTATGCAGCTGTTTTTTTGCCTGTGCTAGAAATGGCGGCAGGATTTCTGTGGCGATCCTTGTTTTTTGGTATTCGGGCAAAAGGATGATCCCCAGTTCAGGCGTTTCGGTGAAGATCCACTGAAGCTGACAGAAGCCGCAGAATGCCATAGAGCCCTTTTTCAGGATAGAGCAGGTCAGATGCTCCTCAGAAAGAAGCTCCTCCCACGCTAGAAAGGAAACGGTTTCTGCTGCGGGAAGGAAATCGGGTGTATCCTGTCTGGCGA
>JAUNCB010000034.1 GCA_030526765.1 Bacillota bacterium | reverse complement strand
TCTACTTTAGGAGGATCATATCATTTTTCGCACAGAAGCTACTCCTTTTTTTCGCTTATTTCTTTGTAAAATCCTCCATCAATGCCTGAAATGCAGGCAGAGAGCCTTCCACCGTTTCATATTTCACGCAATAGGACAGGCGCACATAGCCGCTGCAGCCAAAGCCGCTGCCGGGTGTAACGATCAGACGATATTCCTTTGCCTTTTCCGCAAAAAGCTTATCATCCGCCGTCGGTGTTTTCACAAACATATAGAATGCGCCCTGCGGCTTTGCCACCTCATAGCCATACTCTGTCAGCGCTGCATACAGCCGTTCTCTGTTTCTGTCATAGAAGGAAATATCCACTGTTTCCTCACAGCATTCCGCAACCACCAGCTGCTGCAGAGAGGGGGCATTGATAAATCCCATGATTCGGGCCGCCACAGCCACACCATACACAATGTTGTCAAAATCCTCCACATCATTAGCAAAGGCAAGATAGCCCACACGGTCACCGGGCAGAGAGAGGGATTTCGAGAAGGAATACGCCACGATGGTATTTTTATAAAAATCAGGGATCCAGGGAACCTCCGCTCCATCATAAACCAGTTCTCTGTAAGGCTCATCGGAAATCAGATAAATGGCATGGCCATATTCCTTTTCCTTCTCCGCCAGCACATCACAGATCTCCCGAATGGTCTGGGCGCTGTAGACCACACCCGTCGGGTTGTTGGGATTATTCAGCAGAACGGATCTCGTTTTCTCCGTGATATATTTTGCCATTTCCTTTGCATCCGGCTGGAAGGTCGGCGCATTGGCAGGCACTGCCACCAGCGTACATCCCACATTGTCTGCATAGCGGTCATATTCCCCGAAATAAGGGGCAAAGGTCAGCACCTCCTGCCCCGGATCCATCAGAACCTTCAGCAGACAGTTGATCCCGCCGGCAGCACCGGTGCAGAAAATAATATTATCGATGCCATAGGACTCGCCGAAACGACGGTTCAGGCTGGCAGCGATCTTTTCTCTCGCTTCAATAAATCCATTATTGGGCATATAGTGATGCAGATACCATGGATCGGTTTCATTCAAAATGCGTACACTTGTTTCCCGCACAATGTCAGGTGCAGGCAGATTGGGATTGCCCAGCCCGTAATCATACACATTCTCCACGCCGTAAAGTGCCTTCATACGGGCACCCTCCGTATACATATTGCTCATGGGCGCACTGCGCTCCAGTAATTTTGCCATTCTATCCGAAATCATACAGATTCGCCTTCTTCCCTTTTGTATTTTTCCGTCAGATACAGGATCGCCTCCACATATCCGCCGAACCCTTTCCCCATGATTGTTTTTTCACAGGCCTTTCCCGCATAGGATATCTGCCGAAAATCCTCCCTTTCCTTCACATCGGAAAGATGCACCTCCACCGCAGGCAGACTGACCGCCTTCAGGGCATCCAGTATTGCTACGCTGGTATGGGTATAGGCCGCAGGATTGATCACGATGGCATCTGTTCCATCGAAATATGCCTGCTGGATCCGATCCACCAGTACCCCTTCGTGATTGGACTGAAAGATCTCTCCTTTGATCTTCTGCTCCAGAAAGGTTTTTTCCAGCAGTTTTTTCAGATCCTCATAGGTTTCTGTCCCGTAAATATTCTTTTCCCGTATTCCCAGCATATTCAGATTGGGGCCATTGATCACAAGCAGCTTCATTTCCTTCCCTCCTTATCCTTCGGAATAGCAGCCAAGGAAGGACAGGCTTTCTGCCGCCTGCTCAATATCCTTCAGCACAGTGATCATTTCCGGAGAAAATACAGAACCATCCAGATCGAAGTAAAAACGGAATTCAAAGTCCTTCCCGGGGATGGGTCTGCTTTCCAGTTTGCACAGATTGATGCCGCGACAGGCAAATTTGCCGATCAGCTCATGGAGAGAGCCGGGTCTGTGGTCTACGGAAAGCATCAGGCTGATTTTATTGGAGCCTGCAAACAATTCCATATCCTTTGCAATACAGATAAAACGGGTATAGTTATTTTCATTATTCTGCATCCCGTCCATCAGCACATGCAGACCGTAAAGCTTCGCGCAGTCTGTGGAGGAAAGGGCTGCTATATCCGTTCTGTCGCTCTCTGCTACAAATTTTGCCGCCGTTGCAGTATTTTCAAAGATCGTCACCTTGATGCCGGGATGGGCTTTCAGAAAGTTACTGCACTGCTGCAGCGCCTGAGAATGAGAAATAACCTCATTCACATCCTCCAGCTTTACACCGGGCTTTGCCAGAAGGGCATGGTTGATGTGCAGCTTCAGACTTTTCACGATATAGAATTTATGCTTCACCATCAGGTCATACACTTCCGTTACAGATCCTGCGGAGCTGTTTTCCACAGGCAGAACCCCATATCTGCAAAGACCCGATTCCACCGCATGAAACACACTTTCAAAATTATTGAAGAACATTTTGCTGGGCATACCGAAAATCTTGTCGCAGGCACGGGACGCAAAGGATCCCTCCACGCCCTGACAGGCAACCACAGCCTTTCTGGGAAATTCCATTTTCGGATTCTGAATATTTTTCAGAATTTCTTCGGAAAGGGCCGTTTCTCTGCCCAGAATACCGGACTGATAGCTTTTGCTCACATCAAACAGGGTCTGATACAGCTTATATGCATAGATTTCAAATTCCTCTCCCGCTTTATCCATCACCTTCTGCAAAACAGCCTGTTCCCGTTTCAGATCCAGTACGGGCAGATTTTTTTCCGCCTTTGTGCCTGCAATCTGCGCAGCCACCTGCATCCGCTCCACAAACAGCCTGACCATTTCATCATCAATGCTGTTGATCCGCTCTCTTAATTCATTCAGATCCATATATTCTCACCTTCCTTACATCCTGCACAGCAGATCCAGAATTGCCACCGCTGCCGCAGCCTCCACCACAGGCACTGCCCGTGGTACAATACCGGGATCATGCCGCCCTGTCACAGCCAGCCTGTCATTCTCTCCCTTGCTGAGAGAAATAGTGTCCTGCTCTATGGAAATGGAGGGTGTCGGCTTAAAGGCTGCACGGAACACCAGAGGCATCCCGCTGGAAATCCCCCCCAGCGCACCGCCGTGGTGGTTTGTTTTCGTTTTTACCCTGCCATCTTCATATATAAAATCGTCATTATTTTCCGAACCAAAAAGCTCCGCCACAGCAAAGCCTGCGCCAAATTCCACACCCTTCACAGCAGGAATGGCGAAAATCGCCTGTGCCAGCACACTTTCCAGCCCATCAAACATGGGCTCCCCTGCCCCCACGGGCAGTCCTGTCACCGCACATTCCACAATGCCTCCCACAGAATCCCCCTGCGCCTTTGCCGCCGCAATGGCCGCCTGCATGGCTTCTCCCGCCACATCCGTCTGCACGGGAAATGCCTTTTCCGCAACTGCCTGCAGCTCCTCTGCAGAAACAGAAACGGCATCAAAGGGCGCATCCTTTATCCCCTTTATGGAAAGGATATGGGCGCCCACATGGATCCCTTTTCTTTCCAATATCTGCTTACAAACCGCCCCCGCAAAGCAAAGAGGTGCTGTCAGCCTGCCTGAGAAATGCCCGCCGCCCCGATGATCGTTACAGCCATCGTATTTCACCCATGCCGTATAATCTGCATGGCCGGGTCTGGGCATATCCTTCAGCTTATCATAATCCTGCGATCTTGTATTTGTATTTTCAATGACAGCGCAAAGAGGCGCACCGCAGGTTTTCCCTTCAAACAGGCCGGAAACCACACGGGGCACATCCCCTTCCTTTCTGGAGGTGGAATAGGCATTTCTGCCGGGTGCCCTGCGCTCCATGAATTTCTGCACTTCCTCCAGATCAACAGCCTCTCCCACAGGCAGCCCATCAATCACAATACCGATGGCCTCCGAATGGGACTGACCGAATATCTGTATCCTTACTTTTTTACCGAAATCAGAGGACATGCACCACACCTCCCAGCTTCGTCAGCTCTGCGAAGAAGGAAGGATAGGATTTCTTTACCGCATCCGCCTGTTCTATGATGATATCCACACCAAGACTCACCGCTGCGATCGCCATTGCCATCACGATGCGGTGGTCATTATGGGCATCCAGAACGACCTCTCCTTCGGGCGGATTGCAGCCGCCTTTGATCAGAAGACCTTCTTCCCTTTCCTCCACAGCCACACCGATTTTCTTCAGACATTCCGCCATGACAGCCAATCTGTCACTTTCCTTCATCCGCAGTCTGCCTGCGTTATAAATAACCGTTTCTCCTTCCGCCGCAGCCCCTGCAATACAGAGGATCGGCACCAGATCAGGAATCTGTGCCGCATCAATACGGATGCCCTTCATTTCCCGATGGGTCATCGTGATCTGATTCAGAATGGCTTTCGATTCCGCACCGAATTCCTCCAGCAGGGATACGATCGCTCTGTCTCCCTGGGCAGACTCCATATCCAGCCCCTGACAGCCGATACTGCCCTTGATGGCACCTGCTGTCAGCCAGAAGGCTGCATTGCTCCAGTCGCCTTCCGTAAAGCGCATACGGGGACCATGATAGGTCTGTCCGCCGGGGATGAACCATCCATGCTCATTTTCTATGATCTCCACACCAAAGATTTTTAATGTCTTCAGGGTCATATCAATATATCCTCTGGATTCCACATCTGTTGTCAGACGGATCTCGCTGTCCCCCTCCAGAAGAGGCAGCGCAAATAAAAGCCCTGTAATAAACTGAGAGCTGATATTCCCCGGCAGTCTGTATACGCCGCTTTCCAGTTTTCCCGAAATCTCCACAGGCAGCTTATCGCCGCTGACGGTACAGCCATGCTGCGCCAGCTCCTCCAGCAGGATGCCGATGGGGCGTTCGGGCAGCCTGCCCTTCCCGTCAAAGGTCACCTTTCTGCCCAGTGCCGCCGCCACAGGCAGAAGAAAACGCAGGGTTGAGCCGCTTTCCCCGCAGTCAAGGAGAGCTTCCCTTCCTCCGTTTCTCGGAATGGGCACGATCTCGATCCCCGAGGGCTCCTGATAGATTTCCGCCCCCAGTCCTTTCAGACAGCGTACCGTTGCCTCCAGATCCTCCGACCAGCCGTCAACAAATAATACGCTCTCCTCCTCCGCCAATGCTGCCGCAATGAGGGAGCGGTGTCCATCAGATTTGGAAGAAATGATCCGCACCTGTCCTTTATTCAATGGATTCTTTCCAATTTTCACATTCATATCAATACCTCTTATTTCAATGCTTTCTCCACCAGCTCCGTCACTTCCTCCACAGGGATCTTCACGATCTCACAATGACCGATCCGCACGGGAAAAACAAAGCTGATCTCGCCGCCTCTTCGTTTTTTGTCCTTCAGTACCCCTTCTGCGATCTCCTCCGCAGAATACTCCACAGAATACGGCAGTCCATTGCTTTCCAGTGCATCTCTGATCACATCAGAAAGTCCACGCTCCGCAATCCCCCGTTCCTCTGCCGCCTTTGCGATCAGATACATCCCAATGGCTACAGCGTGACCGTGGGTAATGGAAAAGCCGCTTCTTTTTTCGATGGCATGCCCTAAGGTATGCCCCAGATTCAGCAGCTGCCGCACACCGTTATCAAACTCATCCTCCATCACAATATCCCGCTTCATCTCTACACAGGCTGCAATGATTTCCTCCAGCTCCGCCCGATAAGCGCCCGAGGCTGTTTTCCCGAATAAAGCCGCATCCCCAATGATGCCGTATTTCAGCGTTTCCGCAATCCCGTCGGCAAAAACCTCCTGCGGCAGGGTATCCAGTGTATCCACATCGCACAGCACCAGATGGGGCTGATAAAATGCCCCTGCCATATTTTTGCCCGCCTTCAGATCGATCGCTGTTTTTCCGCCTACAGAGGAATCCACTGCCGCAAGGAATGTCGTGGGCACCTGCACAAAGCGGATCCCCCGCTGATACACCGCCGCCGCAAAGCCTGCCATATCTCCGCAGACACCGCCCCCAAGGGCAATGATGATATCCTGTCGGGTGATCTCCGCTTCCGCCAGAAATTCCAGTATTTCGCTGAGTGTTCCGATATGCTTGGAGCCTTCTCCTGCAGGGTATGCATAGCGGCAGGTTGTAAAGCCTGCCTCCTGCAGAGAGCATTCCGCCTGTGCAGCATATAATGCTTCTACCGTTGTATCTGTAATGATAGCCGCCTTACAGGGGCGAATGCGCTGCTTTACCTCTTCTCCCAGCCGCTCCAGAATCCCCCGACCGATAAGCACAGGGTACTCCACCGAAGCCTTTACGATTATCTTTTTCATCTATTCACGCCCTTAGTCAAATTCCTTGATCTCATCCACCGCAAGACGGCGCTCCTTGCCTTCCTTCAGCAGTCTTTTCAGCTCCTCCGCATCCTTTGCACGGATGGCTCTGCTGTATGCCTGCATCCGTTCACAGAGGGCATCCACCTCGTCTGCAAGAAAATCGCCGTTTGCCAAAAACAGCTCCGTCCACATCGTTTCATTCAGCTTTGCCACACGGGTCATGTCATGGAAGCTGCCCGCAGAAAAGCCCTTGAAATTCGGAGAAAGCTCACTCTTGATATATGCACTGGAAACCACATGGGCAAGCTGAGAGGTATATGCGATCATCTGATCATGCTCTGTATCCGTTGCCACCTGCAGTCTGGCGAAGCCCAGCTTCTTGAAAAACATACTGAGGGCATTCATCATGCCGATATCCGTTCCCGTATAAGGAGTCACGATCAGAGTGGCATGATTGAACATATCCGCTGTGGAATAGGTGAAGCCGGAACGCTCCACCCCCGCCATGGGGTGCGCCCCCACGAAGCTGAAGCCGTTTTCCGCTGCGACCTCCTGCACCTGACGGCAGACCAGCCGCTTTACACCTGCAACGTCTACCACGACAGCACCTTTTTTGAAATCCTTCGCATGTTCCTTAATATAATCCACCGTCAGCTGCGGATACAGCCCGATGATGACAATATCACAATCCTTGGGATTGCCGTTTTCCATAAAGCCATGCACCGCTTCCATCAGAAGGGCACTGTAGCGAATGGTTTCCGAAGCATCCCAGCCAATGACCTCATGGTCTGTTTTCTTTTTTACCGCCTTTGCCATGGAGCCGCCGATCAGCCCCAGACCTACTACGCCAACCTTCATATCCGTCCCTCCTGTCAGTCATTGTATCTGCAAGCCAGCGGACGCAGCTCCAATACCAGTCTTGCCACCTCATCAAACTGATCGGGTGTCAGAGACTGGGGCCCGTCGCACAGTGCCTTGGAAGGATTATTATGCACCTCGATCATCAGACCGTCTGCCCCTGCCACCGTTGCCGCCATTGCCATCGGCTTTACCAGATGGGCATAGCCCATGGCATGGCTGGGATCGATCACAATGGGAAGATGGGTCAGTTTTTTCAGCACAGGGATCGCACTCAGATCCAGTGTATTTCTGGTTCTGGTTTCAAAGGTGCGGATGCCTCTTTCGCAGAGAATCACATTTTCATTGCCGCCTGCCATGATGTATTCCGCACTCATCAGCATTTCATCGATCGTATTTGCCAGCCCTCTTTTCAGCAGAATGGGTTTGTTGATTTTTCCCAGTTCCTTCAGCAGTTCAAAATTCTGCATATTTCTTGCCCCAACCTGAATCAGATCCACTGCCTCCTCAAACATGGGGATATGCACCGCATTCATGATCTCCGATACGATGGGAAGTCCTGTTTTTTCCTTTGCTTCCATCAGAAGCTTCAGACCGTCCCCCTTCAGCCCCTGAAAAGCATAGGGAGAGGTTCTGGGCTTGAATGCGCCGCCCCGCAGGAGCCCTGCCCCTGCTTCCTTTACCCGCTGTGCGATCTCGCAAACCTGTTCTTCGCTTTCCACAGAGCAGGGGCCTGCAATGATCTGGAAATTGCCGCCGCCAATCTTTTTGCCCGCAATATCCACCACCAGATCATCGTGATGAAATTTTCTGTTGGCATTTTTGAAAGGCTCCTGAATCCGCTGCACATTTTCCACAATATCCAGCGCACGGATCAGATCCATATCCACCACAGAGGTATCCCCCACCAGACCAATGATGGTATGATTTACCCCCTGAGAGATATGGGTCACAATGCCCATGCTGGAAAGCCACGCCTTCAGGTTTTCTATCTGTTCCGCTTTTGTATCCGGTCTCAGTACAACTACCATAAAAAATTCCCTCCTTATTCTGTCATGCTCTGCCTCCTGCCGCAGAGCCAAATAAAAAAGCTTCGCAGCGAATTTCACTGCGAAGCCCTAATGCCTTTTCCAAGAAAAAACCACGAAAACAAGCCGTCTTTTCTCACAGTAAAACTCACTTTGAATCTTTGAAAACACGGTAGGAATAAAAATATTCGTTTGCGAAAATATGATTCTGTCTCATAATTTGCATCCTCTTTCTTTTATTTCCCTGCTTTTTTCGGTTTTTATCATACTAGCATAACAAAAGAGGAATGTAAACCCTTCCAGGGGAAAAATATTTTCTGTGAGAAACATTCTTCTTTCTACACAAGACAGATTTTATCTTTCTACTCAAACCGATCGTTCCGAATCTGTTTTACATCTGTCCCACGATGAGATAGGATGGATCCCCTCCGCTTCCGTATCTGGTGTACTTTTTCATGGTGCGCCTCCTTTCTTTTGGGCATGAAAAAACCACCTTCCTTTTCGGTTGGCGGCCTTATT
>JAUNCB010000033.1 GCA_030526765.1 Bacillota bacterium | reverse complement strand
CCCCTTTACCATTCAAATATGCAGTAACCACTTTTTTCTTAAATTCAAAGTTATATTTAGCCATAAAAATACCGACCTCCCAATCGTTAGATTTTGAGGTCTAACTTTTGGGGGTCGGTACAACCCGAATCAAAAGGTTTTCGTCTTTTCTTTATTTTCTGCTCTTTTCTTCTTCCTGCAATTCCTTCACCTGTTCCATGGGGATCACCAGATATTCTGCATTTCCCAGCAAGTCTCTGTGCCCATAATCCAGAAGGATCGCCTTTGGCATTTCCTCACCAAATACATCCAGATATGTGTTTCGGATGAGGGTTTTCTTTTCCGCCTCCAGATAGGACGGGATATATTTCTGCACCAGTTTTGCCGTAATACGCTCATATTCCTGCCCATTGCCGCCGACTGTCAGCCAGTGGGGCAGCTTTCTGGGCTTTTCATGGAGGGCAATATCAAATTTCATTGCCCACTGGAATCGGATCAGATCCACCTTTTTATTCTGCTGCACAAAATCCCACAGCACATCGCACAGTCCGATCTTGGAGAGATATTGATACTGACAGCCCTTCTCCTGCCAGAACTGTGCCAGTGCTTCATAAAAAGCAAAAGGGCGTTCATACAGCGGAACCAGATATGCCAACGTATTTCGAAATTTTCCGCTGTTATAATAGGTTTCCACCATTTCCTCGATATATTTCAGCCGAAGGGTATCCCCATAAGGCAGACAATGGGTGGTCATCACCTCATAGGGTGCCGTATCATGGGAAACGATAGCAAATTCCGCCCGCTTCCGATGCAGCATGGAACCCTTCAAAAGCTTCAGAAAGCCAAGCTGCAACTGCTCCGGCTCCAGATGATACACATCATCAAAGGAGCGTCCAAAGGATAGATAGTCCTCTTGGGGAAGCCCTGCGATCAGATCCAGATGCTGATGGATATTTCCGCCTGCAGCAATCTGCTTTACGATATGGGAAAGCTTCTCAAAATCCACATTCCGATTGATGGCATGAATGGTGTGGGGATTGGTAGACTGCACCCCGATCTCAAACTGAAACAGCCCCTTTCGGACAGTCTTCAGAAAATCAATGGTCTCCTGATCGATGATATCTGCAGTGATCTCAAAATGAAAATTCGTTACACCGTTATCATGTTCATGGAGATATTTCCAGATCGCCATGGCATGGCTCTTCCTGCAGTTAAAGGTACGGTCAATAAACTTGACCTGCGGCACCCTTGCATCCAGAAATCTCTGCAGGTCAGGCAAAACCTTTTCCAATGGAACAAAGCGAACCCCCTGCTCCACAGAGGAAAGGCAGTACCCGCACTGATAGGGGCAGCCACGGGAGGATTCGTAATAAAGGATCTGATTCTGAATATCACTGAAATCCGCCTCATAGGGAAACGGCAGCAAAGCCAGATCCAACGGTTCTTCCTGCATTGTCGAAAGGATTCTTCCGTTTTGGCGGAAGGTCAGACTGCCGATCTCTGAAAGGGATGCCGGCATCCCACTGTCCCAATGCTTCAGAAGCTTTGTAAAGACCCGCTCCCCTTCGCCCCGCTGCAGAAAATCCACCGACGGATTTTCCCGCAGGAATGCTTCGCTTTCATAGCTGACCTCAGGACCACCTGCACCGATGATACAATCCGGCAGTATTTTTTTCAGCAGCGGACAAAGCTGGCGAAACTGCTCCACATTCCAGATATAAACAGAAAACAGGATCACATCCGGCTGCAGACGATACAGCTCCTCCAGTATGAAATCCAGCCGCTGATTGATGGTAAATTCTCTGGTAATTATTGTATGATTCTTATCATTATCCTGAAAACGGCTCAGGTATCGCAGTGCCAGATTAGAATGGATATATTTGGCATTGATTGCCGCAAGCACGATCTTTTTCACAGTAGCTCCTCATTTCTTTCTGTATTTTCAGAATATCATTGTATCACAGGAATACAGAAAAAGCGATATGATCTCCATATCGCCTCTCTTTCATTCTTTTTCTTCTTTATCCACATAGGAAAGCAGTTTATACAGTAACTGGTACAATGTTCTTTTTTCCTCTGTATCCAGTTCTACACATTTCACCATTTCATAAGGAATATGCAGTGCCTGATCCTTCATGGCAACCCCTGCTTCTGTCAGCGTGATAAACAGATTTCTTTCATCTTCCTTGGAGCGTTCCCGAAAGATCAGTCCCTTTTGCTCCAGTTTTTTCAGCAGCGGTGTTAATGTACCGGAATCCAGATACAGTCGTTTTCCCAGTTCCTTTACTGTCAGTTTCTCCTTTTCCCACAATACCAGCATCGTGATATACTGGGTATATGTCAGCCCCAGTTCATCCAGATAAGGCTTGTAAAGACGCACCATTTCCTTGGAGCAGGCATAGAGCGGAAAACAAAGCTGCACTCCAAGTTTTAATGCATCATATTTTTCATATTGTTTCTTTTCCATATCACACCCCCAAAAAAGCCCTGTCACAAAATTAAATTGCATGCCCAACTAATATTTACTATATCATATTTTCCCTTTATGCTCAAGGTTGTTTCCATTTTTCCTTTCAGAATATCCCCAGAGGCTTAACGCTTCGCTCCAGTATCCCCTTCAGGAAAGCAATACAAATGCCGTAATTTGTCATAGGGATCCCCTGCTCTGCCGCACATTGCAGACGGTATTTCATCTCTCTTTCATTCAGCGTACAGCCGCCGCAGTGTATGATCAGCGCATACTGAGACAGATCTGCCGGAAATTCCGTGCCGCTGCTAAAGTGAAATGTGATATCTTTTTGCGTATATTCTCTGATCCAGCGGGGCAGCTTCACCGTTCCGATATCTTCACACTGACGATGATGGGTACAGCCCTCGGAGATCAGCACATGATCTCCGTCCTTCAGTCTCTTCAGTGCTGCCGCACCGCTTACATTCTGCTCCAGATCTCCCTTATGCCTTGCCATCAGGATAGAAAATGAGGTCAGGGGAATCTCTTCGGGAACCGTTTCAGAAACTGCATCAAACACCTGACTGTCTGTAATGACCATACGAGGCTGCTTGCCCAATGTGGAAAGGGTATCCCGCAGTTCATGATCTCTGGTCACTACAGGTACCGCTCCCGCCTCCAGAATATCCCGTATGGTCTGCTGCTGCGGCAGGATCAGCCGCCCCTTCGGTGCAGCGGAATCAATGGGAACCACCAGCACAACAAAATCCATCGGCTGCAGCAGGTCTCTGACGATGGGACGGTTTTGGGCAGCCTTCACCGCCAGACCTCCCAGCATTTCCTTCAGCGCATGGATATTCTGCCCCGTATGTGCCGAAACAGAGATCGTTGCTTCTCCGTCCGCTTCTGCCTCTTCTGTATCCATCAGATCCATTTTGTTTTTTACAATCACAAAAGGAATGTTTCTTTCCCGAATCTGAGATAGGATCCTTTCATCCGCTTCTGTTATTTCCTCCGTTCCATCCACCACAACCACAGCAATCTCTGTTTTACGAAGAACCTGATATGCCTTTTCCACACGCATCTGCCCCAGTTCTCCCACATCATCCAGACCGGGTGTGTCGATCAACACGACTGGCCCCAGTGGAAGCAGCTCCATTGCCTTCTGTACAGGGTCTGTAGTAGTGCCTGCCACATCGGACACAATGGCAAGACTCTGCCCTGTCAGCGCATTGATCAGACTGGATTTTCCTGCATTTCTTCTACCGAAAATACCAATATGTATCCGATTTGCCAAAGGTGTATCATTCAGACTCATACCGTTCCGCCTTTCCTTCCGCTATGGCATCTCCTCTGTCCATAACGATCTCATACCCGATTTCCTTCATTTCTTCCTTCAGCAGAAAAAGTCCTTCCGCCGCCTCGCTGTCCATGCATCGCTTATTGTCATACAGACTGTAGTTCTTTCTGTTTTCCACAGGAGAAAGATTTGGCATCAGTACATTTGCCCCTGCAAGGATCCCCCGCCTTCTGCCCTCGGGATGAAGGGTGCTGAGGGCTGTTGTGGCAGGGATCAGTGCTGTTGGCAAAAGTAACCGAACCAGTCCCAGCAGATACAGCGTCAGCTCCAGAGAGCCTGCCTGCGCTCCGCTAAAAGGGGTATCTTTATGCGGCAGAAAGGGGCCGATCCCCACCATCTGCGGACGAAGCTCCTGTAAAAAAAGCATATCCTCTGCCAGATGCTCTGTTTTCTGTCCCGGAGTGCCTACCATGATCCCGCTGCCCGTCTGATAACCGATTTCCTTTAAGTGCCACAGGCATTCCTTCCGATGCTGCAGCTCCATTCCTTTCGGGTGAAGCTGCCGATAATGGGCTTCCTCCGCCGTTTCATGGCGCAGCAGAAAGCGATCCGCTCCCGCATCAAAATAAGCCTGATATTCCTCCCGTTCCCGTTCGCCTACCGAAAGGGTAATGGCACAGTCTGGAAATGCATGACGTATCTTTGCAATCAAGGCAGTCATTCTTTCCTGTGTAAACCAGTTATCCTCTCCCCCCTGCAGCACAAAGGTGCGAAATCCCAGCTCATAGCCATTCTGACAGCAGGAAAGGATCTCTGCTTCCGTCATCCGATAACGGGAAAGGCTTCGGTTACTGCATCGAATCCCGCAGTAATAACAGTCATTTTTACAATGGTTGGTAAATTCTATGAGTCCTCGGATATAAATGCTTCGTCCATAAAAGGCATGACGCACCGCCTGCGCCCGCTCCAAAAGAAACGCACTGCTTTCAGGCGTTCTTTCTCCGATCAGACGCATCCATTCTGCCTTGGACAGACTGCGCTCCTTTTCCAGTTTTAAAATCAAATCCCTCATAGAACCTCACATATTTTTCGCATAAATCGTTTTTGTGCTGATGCCGGGCAGCTTTCCCAGTTTTCCTGTCATGGAATTGATCACATCTGCAGGCGCATCCATCGCCACACTGATGATGGAAATCTTTCTTTCTTTATAAGGCAGCCCCATGCGCCCGATGATATATTCGCCGTATTCTGACAGCAGATGGTTCAGGTCATCGATCGCCTCCTTCGAGGATACAATAATACCCACAAGGGCAACTCTGGATTCTGTCATCTTCCATCGCTCCTTTCTGTTTTCTCATCCGAAATCTGTGCTCATTGTATCATACCCATAAAAAAAAGAAAAGGCTGCTCCCCGCTGCATATTATAGCGAAAAACCTGTCCAATCGCCCCTATGCAAAATGCCCGCCTCATGGTATACTGGATATATACCCCTGATTGTAAAGGATGACCTGAGCAAAAAGGCGTACAGACAGAAATTTGATTTCAGAGGATTCTTCGTCTGCGCTTTTTTGCGTGGACTTTTTCTTTTTTCAAGAGAGAGTAAGGAGAATGAATATGAAAAAAATACACACTTCCCTTGCACCTTATCTTGGTATCCTTCTTTTGCTTGGTGCATGGTTTCTGGTATGCAGACTGGAGCTGTTCAGTGCCTATGTACTGCCCACCCCCGAAAAGGTATTTGCAAGCTTTCTGGATATGCTCTTCTCCGGCGAACTATATACAGATGTGGCTGTCAGCCTGTTTCGTGTACTGAAGGGCTTCCTGATCGCCTTTCTTCTGGCATTCGGACTGGGGATGCTTCGTTTCCTTCTGCCCGCATCGGAAAAATACTATAACCTGCTCGTGCAGTTCTTTCGGAATGTACCGCCTCTGAGCCTGATTCCGCTGCTGATCTTATGGTGTGGCATCGGAGAAATGACAAAAACAGTCATCATCATTCTGGCTGCCTTTTTCCCCATGTATCTGAATATCGTGAAGGGCTTTACCGGCTGTGATAAAAAACTGCTGGAGGTAGGCGATGTCTTTGGCTGCTCTCCTTTTCGGAAATTCACCTCCATTGTCCTGCCCTACGCCTCTGCCGATATATTGGTAGGGATGCGTATTGGCATGGGTTATAGCTGGCGAGCCATCATTGGGGCAGAAATGATCGCTGCCTCCAGCGGGATCGGCCATATGATCCTGTTTGCACAGGAAATGAGCCGCACCGATAAGGTTATCGTCGGCATTTTCGTCATTGGCATTGTGGGGCTGATCACAGATAAGCTTTTTGGAATGGCACTCCATCGATTATTCAAAGGAAATGGTGAACATGGCTGGAATTGATTTAAAAAAAATACAGAAATCCTATCCTGTGGAGGATCGCATTCTCCCTGTATTAACGGAGATCGATCTTCATATCCCCGAAAAAAGCATCACCGTTATTCTGGGTAAAAGCGGCTGCGGCAAAACCACCCTTCTGCGTCTGATCAGTGGACTGGAGCAGCCCGATGGCGGAGAGATCCATTTTGGTTTTTCCCATAAAACCGCTTATGTATTTCAGGAAGCAAGACTGATGCCCTGGCTGAATGTATGGAATAATGTGATTTTCGGATTAAAAAAACAGGAAGTAGATCAAACTAAAATACAGAATATCCTTGACATCGTCGGACTGAAGGGCTTTGAAAAAGTTTATCCCCATCAGCTTTCCGGCGGCATGCAGCAGCGGACTGCCATCGCCCGTGCGCTGGCACAGGAGCCTTCCTTTATTCTGATGGATGAACCCTTTGCTGCACTGGATCATATCACCCGTCAGCAGATGCAGAAGGAACTGCAGCGGCTGCAGGAAAGCAGCGGTGCCAGCATCCTCTTTGTGACCCACAGCATTGATGAAGCACTGCTTCTTGGACACAAAATCATTATTCTGGAAAACGGAAGGATCAAACGGGAATTTATCCCTCCCGAAGAAACAAAGGAACGAGATATCCTGTCCCCTGCTTTCATTACACTGAAGCGGGAGATCCTCAGAGAATTAGATCTTTAACATACGAAGGAGGAAAAGAAATGAAAAAGAAAGCAATCGGTATAGCAATCGCAGCACTGATGGCAGCCCTGAGCGGCTGCGGCGGAGAAAAACCCTTAGATCAGCTTACCTTTACCTATGTAACTGCCCCCCTGAATGTTCCTTCCATCATTGAAAAGGAACACCACATCTTTGAAAAAGCCTTTGCAGACATGGGTATTTCCGTGGAATATGCAGAGCTGACTTCCGGTGCAGATCAGACACAGGCACTGGCATCCGGCGATGTACAGGTGCTGTACGCAGTTGGCGCAACCTCAGTCATTCTTTCTGCCGCAAATGATGCGGATATCAAGGTGCTGAATATGTATAGCCGTTCTCCCAAGGCCTTTGCCCTGTATACCAAGGATGATACTCTCACCTCCCCGGAAAGTCTGCGGGGAAAAACCATTGCAGGGCCTGCAGGAACAAATCTGCATGAGCTTCTGGCCGCATATCTTGCCAAGGCAGATATGACACTGGAGGATGTAGACTATATCAATATGTCCATCCCCGAAGCAAAGGCAGCATTGGACGGCGGCAGCATTGACGCTGCCCTTCTGGCAGGTGCCACCGCCTATACAGCAAAGGAACAGGACTATTTCCTGATTACCGACGGTGAAGGGCTGATCGATGCCATCATTGCCGTTGCTGTGACAGACGAATTTTATCGCAGTCATCCTGAAATCATAGAAAAACTGGAGGAGGCACAGGATGAGATCGAGGATTTCATGGAGGACCATGAAGAAGAAACCCTCCGCATCGTTGCAGAAGCGCTGGATCTGGAGCCCCGCGCCGTCGCTGAAATGATGGAGCACTATGACTTCTCCACAGACCTGCACGGAGCGGATATTGCAGGCTTCCAGCGTACGGCAGATTTCCTGTATGATGCCGACATGATCGAAGAACCGCTGGATGTCTCATCCTTATTTTATGAAACAGAAGATTGACTTTTCTTCCCGAATATAAAAAAGAGCGATTTCTGAACTATTCTGTCGGAAATCGCTCTTTCTGTTTTATTTTTCGATATACTGAATGGCAATACAGCCGGGACCGCCCTGTGTCACAAAAGCAGCTCCCAGAGGAAGCACCTGATATTCCGCCTTCGGGAAAGCTTCCTTCAGCAGTGCAACGATTTTTTCCGCATCGTCAGCTACTCTTGCATGGGAAACATACAGGATATGTCTTTCGTCCAGCTCCGCCTTCTGCAGATGCTCGATGATCGCAGCAACTGCCGCCTTCATGGTTCTTTTTACCACAAACTTATCCAGCTTCTTTCCATCATCTGTCTGCTTCATGACGGGCTTCAGCTTCAGAACAGAGCCAAATGCAGCTGCAACGGGTGTCAGTCTGCCGCCCCGCTTCAGGAACTCAAAATCCTGTGGAATCAGGAAGGATTCATGATGATTGGAGGCATATTCCAGCCATTCCAGAATTTCCTTTTTGCTTTTCCCTGAATCTCTCATTTCCTGTGCCTTTTCCACCATATAACGATGAGGGCCGCAAAGGGTTTTGCTGTTGAACACGGTAATATTATCCTTATGGTCTACAGATTCTCTGGCACCACAGGCACTCTGATAGGTGCCGGAAAGACCATCTGCCATCGCAATATTGATGATCTCATCCTCAGGATAAGCCTCATAAAGATCGATCACCTCGCCAATGGGAGGCTGAGAAGAACGAGGGTGATTTCCCTCCGCAATCTTCTGATAAAATACGTCCATATCTACCAGCAGATCCCGATCCTCCAGATCAGCGATATTAACACAAAGGGGGGATACATGGAATCCCATTTTTTTACCTTCCTCAGGAGTATAAAGTGTAGAAGAATCTGTAATAATTTTTACCATATAAAAT
>JAUNCB010000293.1 GCA_030526765.1 Bacillota bacterium | reverse complement strand
CAGAGCAGCATCATCGGCGCAACGGGCAACAATGACAGAGGCATCAAGCATCGGACAGACCTGCTGATCCTGAATGCCACAACGGTGCCCGCAGTCATCGTTGAGGTGGTATTCATCAGTAATGCCGGGGACGCGCTGAAGATCACACAGGCGGAGTATCAGGATATGGTGGCGGAAGCCATTGCGGAAGCTATAGAGGAAGCCTTTACCTATGATCTGAGATAAGAAGGAGGATAAGAAATGCAATACGAGCGTTTTGACGGCAGAAAAACAGACGAGCTGCGTCCCATACGGATTTTGCGGGATTTTACCCGTTATGCGGAGGGCTCTGTGCTGATCGAATGGGGCAATACAAAGGTGCTGTGCAATGCCTCCGTGGAGGAAAGTGTGCCGCCCCATAAAAAAGGCAGCGGCGAGGGCTGGGTCACAGCGGAATATGCCATGCTGCCCCGGGCAACAGCAACCAGAAATAAAAGAGATATCAATAAACTGAAGCTGAATCAGCGTTCCACAGAAATCCAGCGGCTCATTGGCAGAGCCCTGCGGGCGGCGGTGGATTTTGAAGCACTGGGCGAAAGAAGCATTACCATAGACTGTGATGTGATCCAGGCGGACGGCGGCACCAGAACCGCATCCATCACAGGGGGCTTTGTGGCACTGGCACTGGCCTGTCAGAAGCTGATGGAGATGGGGCTGATCGAAAAAATGCCTCTGAAACGATATATTTCCGCAGTCAGTGTCGGAGTAGTGGATGGGGTTGCCATGGCAGACCTTTGCTACGAGGAGGACTCTGCGGCGGAAGTGGATATGAATATCATCATGACGGATGAAGGAAATTTCGTGGAGGTACAGGGCACAGGCGAAAATGGTACCTTTACGCAGGAGCAGCTGCTGGAGCTGCTGGCACTGGGCAGAAAGGCTGCGGGCGAGCTGAAGCTGCTGCAGCAGGAGGCACTGGGCGGACTGGAACTGAAATAAGGAGGAGCGTATGGAAACGATCATTTTTGCAACAAAAAACAAAGGGAAAATTAAAGAGATCAATGCCATTCTCGCAGATATGGATGTGAAGGTGATCTCTATGGAAGAGGCAGGGATTGATGTGGATGTGGTGGAGGACGGCACCACATTCGAGGAAAATGCCATGAAAAAAGCAGTGCAGATCATGGAGATCGGCGGCAAGATCACACTGAGCGACGATTCCGGTCTGGAAATCGACTATATGGATAAGGCACCCGGTGTATATTCCGCCCGCTTTATGGGGGAGGATACCCCTTATCCCGAACGCTTCAAAGCGATCTTTGAAAAGCTGGCAGGGGTACCTGAGGAAAAAAGAAGTGCCCGTTTTGCAAGCTGCATTGCGGCAGCATTCCCCGATGGCAGAAGACTGGTCAGCTATGATACGGTGGAAGGCTTTATCGGCTATGAAGCAAAGGGAGAAAACGGCTTTGGCTATGATCCTATTTTCTTCGTGCCGGAAAAGGGCAGATATATGGCAGAGCTTTCTCCCGAAGAAAAGAATGAAATCAGCCACAGAGGCAAAGCCCTGCGGAAGATGAAAGAAATTCTGAAGAAGGAACTGGTATGAAGATACTGGTTTTCAGTGATACCCATTCCTATCTGGACAATGCAAGAAATGTGCTGCGTCACATTGGTGCGAGAATGGATATGGTCCTCCATCTGGGAGACCATGATGCCGATGCACTGGCACTGCAGAAGGAATTTCCTCGACTGCCCTTTCATTATGTAAAGGGAAACAATGATTATCTGATGGATACCCCCTCGAAAAAACTGGTGCATGCAGGCGGAAAGGCACTGCTGCTGACCCATGGGCATAAGCAGCGGGTCCACTGGAATCCGGATACCATCGGCTACTGGGCAGAGGAGCAGGGGGCAGATGTGGTGCTGTTTGGTCATACCCACAGACCTCTGTGGGATGACGGCGGCAGAGTGGCACTCTTTAACCCCGGCAGCATTTCCCAGCCCAGAGGAGGTACCCTGCCCACCTTCGGGATATTGACCATTGAAAACGGCAGGATCGAGGGAGCGATCATGGAATATTGGGATGCGGAGCACTTTAAAAGACTGAATGGATGAAAGGCAGAGCGGCTGAAACAGCCGCTCTGTAAAAAAACTTTTAAAAAGTTTGAAAAACGTATTGACAAATAAAATGATTTATGGCATAATCTTTCTTGCGTCAAACGTGAATCAGTAGCTCAGCTGGATAGAGCAACGGCCTTCTAAGCCGTGGGTCGGGGG
>JAUNCB010000292.1 GCA_030526765.1 Bacillota bacterium | reverse complement strand
GTTTTTGCCTCACTTTCCAAAGACCACGCCTCCGCCTTATCCATTTTTTCCGCCAGCTCTGCTGCTTTTTTTACCAGACCTTCGTTTTCCGGCATTTTTGCCAGAGCATTCATCGTTTCTTCATAATCCCGCACCAGTGCCAGCTGGGGATTTTCCCCGCGGAATACCTGCTGCAGAACTGTTGTGCCGTCTACAAACAGCGGATTCTGGGAAAGATAGCCGATGCGCATCCCATTCATGGTAATAATGGTGCCGCTGTCCGCCTGATCCACTCCTGCAATAATTTTCAAGAGGGTAGATTTTCCTGTACCATTCACACCGATCACGCCAATTTTATCCCCCTCATGAATGCTGAAGGAAATATCATCGAAGATCACTCTTGTACCATAGCTTTTTCTGATATTTTCTGCTGTTAATAAAACCATTCTTTTTCACTCCATTTATGTAAAGAAAGCCTCTGCCAAAGCAGAGGCACTGCTGTTTTTTCAAAATCATTCCGCCGCTTTTTCTTTTCTGCCCTTCCAGATCAGGAACAGCACCGAAGCCACGATCAGCCCCGCAGAAAGCAGCTGGGAAACCGCAAAGCCTCCGATCAGCAGCTGATCTGTTCTCAGCCCTTCGATCCATACTCTGCCCAGTGCATACCCCAGAAAATACAGTCCCATGATCTGTCCTGCAAATTTCTTTTTCGGTCTGTACAGAACCAGAAGCAGGAACAGACAAAGATTCCATACAGATTCATACAGGAAGGTGGGATGCACCTGAATATAATCCACACCGCCGAAGTTCATAACACGCTCCATCACCTGCTGGGAAATATCCCCGGGGCGTACCTGATCCAGACGCAGACGCATGGCAAAGATGCCATCGGTAAAGCCGCCAAAGGCCTCTCGGTTAAAGAAATTTCCCCAGCGTCCCATCATCTGCCCAAAGGCAATGGAAGGACATGCTGTATCTGCCAAAAGCCAGAAATCCACATTCTTTTTCTTACAGTATACGATTGCCGTCAGCACCGCACCAATAATACCGCCGTAAATGGCAAGTCCGCCTTCTCTGAGGGCGAAGATCTTCATGGGATTCGCCGCATAATATTCCCACGAGAAAATGACATAATATAACCTTGCACCGATGATGGCAAAAATCAGTGCATAGATCAGAAAATCCACATAAAGATCGGGGTTCTGCTTTGTGCGCTTAGCTTCCATCATGGCAAACACCAGCCCAAGAATGACCCCCAGACCGATCAGCACACCATACCAGTATACATCCTTCCCCAGTACGGAAAAGGCCACACGGCTCAGTTTTTCAATTTCTATCCCCAAATGAGGAAACCAGATATCCGGCATATTCTCTCCTTCTTTCTATCTGCTTCTTTCTTTTACCGCAGATAGAATCATTGTATCCTTCACAATGGCATTTTGCAATAGTTTTCCCCGCCATTCTTTCTCTCCCGCTTTGCAAAAAGGCATCCTTCTCTGCCGTTTCTTCCGCTAAAGCAGGTATTGAAAAGGATGCTCCAAAGTATTACAATAAACGGAATACGAAACAGAGGTGACACATCATGCAGACAAAAGCAGTAATCATAAAAGAAATTCTGGCCTCCGCTCTGGGGCTGTTCATCTTCTCCATCGGTGTTTATCTGACCATCAAAGCCAATATCGGTCTTGCCCCCTGGGACTGCCTTTCCATGGGTGTTTCCTATCGGCTGGGCATGAGCTACGGCATCGTTCATACCATTATCAGCATCCTCATTCTTATCATTGATATTCTGCTGAAGGAAAAAATCGGCTACGGCACCATTCTGGATGCCCTGCTGGTGGGCAATTATGTGGATCTGATCGATCATATCATTCCCATGCCCGCCTTCCACAGCATCCCCATCAGCTGTATCATGGTCATCGCAGGTCTGTTCATTATGGGCTATGGCCAATATTTCTATATGGCTGCCGCACAGGGCTGCGGCCCAAGGGATTCCCTGCTGATCGCTCTGGGCAAACGCTTCCCGAAAACCCCCATCGGCATCGTCCAGACAGTTATTGTGGGGATCGCTCTCCTCATCGGCTGGATTTTAGGCGGTCCCGTCGGCATCGGCACCGTCATTTCCGTATTCGGTATGGGTACTGCCCTGCAGATCGTCTGCAGGCTGCTGCATTTTGAGCCAAGAGATGTGGTACATAAAAATGTACTGGAAACCAATCGCATCTTTTTTCAGAAATAAAATAAGGCACTGCTGACCGTTTCCGCAATTTCAGCGAAACGGCCACCAGTGCC
>JAUNCB010000291.1 GCA_030526765.1 Bacillota bacterium | reverse complement strand
ACGCCGCTGTCTATGGCATCAATGCTGTTGACCGCTGTTTCGATCTCTCCCAGCTCGATGCGGTGTCCCATGTGCTTGATCTGGTGATCCTTTCTTGCAAGGAACACGATTTCTCCCCGTTCATTATATTTTGCAATATCTCCTGTTTTATAGATACGCTCGGGATAATAGGGATTCAAGGGATTCTGAATGAATGCCTCCGCCGTTTTTTCCGGATTATTGTAGTAGCCCAGTGCAAGGCAGCGGCCTCTTACGCAAAGCTCACCGCTTTCCCCCTCCTCTGCCAGTCTGTCGCCGTTGAGAATAAACACATCCGTATTGCGGCAGCCATAGCCAATGGGCAGGGGTTCATCATCCTTGAATTCTCTGTCCACGATATAATAGGTGCAATCTACTGTGGTTTCTGTCGGACCATAAATATTGGCAAACATGGCATCGGGGTATTTCTCCCGCCACAGATTAAACTGCTTTGTGGGCATTGCCTCCCCGCAGAACATGATTTTTTTCAGATGAGACGGCTGCATATTTTCCAGCGCTCCCGTATTTACCACGATACAGAGGGCAGAAGGCACCCAGTCGATATAGTTGATCTTTTTCTCCTCCAGATACTCCAGCAGCTTTTTGGGGAAGGAAAACAGCATTTTCGGGATAATATCCATCTGTGCCCCTGTTTTCAGCACCGCATAAAGATCCTTCACCGAAGAATCGAAATAAAACGGTGCCTGATTGCCGATGATCTCCTTTTCCGTTATATCAAAGGCCTCTGTATACCATTCTGTCAGATTCACCACCGCCTGATGGCTGATGACAACGCCCTTCGGCACCCCTGTGGAGCCGGAGGTAAACAGTGCATACAAAGGGTCTGTATCTATGACCCTCTGTCTGATTTTGCGCAGGGCCGCTTCATCAATCTCTGCCGCAAGCATTTCCTCCAGCACGGCGATCTTTCCATCATATCCCAAAGCATCGGCTGCCTTTCTGCTCTTTTCATCAATGATCATTACCCCGGGCTTGAGGGTATGCAGAATAGAAAGGATCCGCTCCTTCGGCATGGTTACATCAATGGGCGTATAGAAATTGCCGCTGTAAACCGCTCCCAGAAATGCCGCTATAGAAACCGGTGTTTTCTGTGTCATCACCGCCACAGGGCATTTTCCGAATCGGAGCAGATCGGTTCCAATACGCTTTGCAGCCTGCTCCAGTTCTCCAAAGGAAATACTCCCCTCCGGTGCAGAAAAAGCAATTTTTCCCGGCAGCCGTTCCGCCGTCTGTTCCAGATATTCCAGTATATTGCGAATCATATCAATCCCTCTATTCTCAGGCTTTTTTCCTTAATCACAAACTATTTCTGAGTATAGCATCATCCCTCTGCTCCGTCAAGGAAGCACAAAAAAAGAAGCATCACACACGGGGATGCATGATGGCTTCCTTCTTGGTTGTATCATCACTGCTCTGTCTCTCGCATGGTCAGGGATAAGACGTTGCAAAACAATACCTGCATAAATACCTTCATCCTAGTGATGAAGGGGCTTTTTCTCTGCCAGTGCAGAGGAAAATGCTTTCTGAAATCAGTATATCATACTAAAAAGATAAAGACAATGTTTTTTCTTCCTTGCATAATTCCTACTTTTCTGATATGCTGTAACATATATTATAGAATTCGCCATAAATTGCAGACTGCCGTCCGATTCATTCGGAAAAGGTTCTTTTTTGCGGCAATTCAAAGCAACTCTATTCCGATTCTTTCGGAAACTGTAACAATGCAATAAAAGGAGAGTTAATACCAATGTCTATCGAAAACGTACGCGCATATCTGAAAGCAATGAACTGCCCCAAGGAGCCTATTGAATTCTCCCAGTCCAGTGCAACGGTTGAACTGGCAGCAGCGGCTGCAGGTGTCATTCCCGCCCGCATCACCAAAACCCTTTGCCTGATGAGCAAAGACGGCCCTATGGTAATTTGTGTTGCCGGGGATACAAAAATCGACAACCGCAAATTCAAAGACAAATTTGGACTAAAGGCAAAAATGCTGACTGCTGAAGAAACATTGGAGGCTACCGGCCACGCTGTTGGCGGCGTGTGCCCTTTTGATCTGCCTGCAGGCACAAAGGCTTATGCCGATATTTCCATGCAACGATTTGAAACCGTTTTCCCCGCCGCAGGTACAAGCAATTCCGCAGTGGAACTGACCTGCGACGAACTATTCCATTATGGCAACTGTGTGGAATGGGTAGATATCTGCAAAGGCTGGCAGGAAGAAAACTGATTCCACCC
>JAUNCB010000290.1 GCA_030526765.1 Bacillota bacterium | reverse complement strand
GGGCGGTACCCTGCTGTTTGTATTCGTTGTTATTTCCTGTCTGGGTACACTGAACGGTCTGATGATGGCGAATACAAGAGCCTTTTATGCGATGGCAGTGAGAAAGGTTGGCCCCAGACCCCATGTATTCAGCGTGGTGGACAGCGTAACAAAGATGCCTACAAACTCTGCCCTGCTGGGGCTTTTGATGGCAATGCTCTGGCTGACTTATTTCTACGGTGCAAACCTTGCACCTGAGCTGTGGTTCGGCCCCTTCTGCTTCGACAGCTCCGAGCTGCCCATCGTTACAATCTATGCAATGTATATTCCCATCTTTGCGATGCAGATGATAAAGGAAAAGGAAATGAGCACCATGCACCGTGTGGTGGCACCTATTCTGGGTATCGTGGCAAGCTGCTTTATGGTGCTGGCGGCTATTGTTTCCCTGGGTAAGGCGATCATCTTCTATCTGATCCTCTTTGCGGTGATCATGATGATCGGTATGGCACTGAAGAAATACGGACATAACGAACAATAACACAATGAAAAGTCTCCCTTCGGAGGCTTTTTTCATTGTGGAAAAAAGGGGATTGGTGTATGATAGGGAAAAAGAAAGGAGGCAGCCTATGGAAAAAATATATGGAATGATCGATCTGCATCTGCATCTGGACGGCTCCCTGTCTGTGGACTCCGTAAGAAAGCTGGCGGCATTGCAGAATATGGAGATCCCGCAGGAGGAGGATGCCCTGCGTCGGATGCTGCAGGTGCGGGAAGGCTGCAGAGATCTGAATGAGTATCTGGAGAAATTTGCCTTTCCCTGCTCTCTGATGCAGACAAAAGAAGGCATCGCAGGGGCGGTGCAGCATCTGGAGGCGGAGCTGGCAGAGGCGGGAATGCTTTATGCGGAGCTGCGCTTTGCGCCCCAGCAGCATACAGAAAAGGGACTGACCCAGCGGGAGGTCGTAGCGGCTGCCATCAGCGGTATGGGGCGGAGCGGTCTGCGTTCCAATCTGATCCTCTGCTGCATGCGGGGAACGGATAATCGGGAGAAGAATCTGGAAACGATCCATGTGGCGAAGGAATTTCTTCATAAAGGGGTAGCAGCGGCGGATCTTGCGGGGGCAGAGGCCCTTTTTCCTACAGAAGGATTCGGCGAACTGTTTGCACTGGCGCGGGAGCTGGGCGTACCCTATACCATCCATGCGGGGGAAGCGGCAGGTCCGGAAAGCATTGGCTGGGCACTGGAATTTGGAACAAAGCGTGTGGGACATGGTGTACGTGCACTGGAGGATGAAGCGATGGTGAAGCGTCTTGCGGCAGAAGGGATCACACTGGAGCTTTGCCCCACCAGCAATCTGCATACAAGCATGTTTGACAGCTATGAGGAATACCCGCTGAGAAAGCTGATGGAAGCAGGGGTAAGAGTAACCGTCAATACAGATAATATGGCAGTTTCCGGTACAACGGTATCAGCGGAACTGAAGCATCTGCAGGAAGCGCTGCAGCTGACGGAGCAGGAGCTGCGGCTTCTGGCGGAGACTGCGGCAGAGGCATCCTTTGCGGATGCAGAAACAAAGGAATGGATGAAAACAGAGATCGCAAAGCGATTTGCCTGAACGGAAAAACCACAGAATTCTGTGGTTTTTTATTTTATATATTGACATATGTCGGAATTGATGTATACTATAGAAAGTAACATATGTCAAAAATGAAGGGAGGCGTTTCCATGGCCAGACCAAGAAAATGCAGGCGTGTCTGCAGTATGCCGTCGAACAGCAGCTTTGCCCCTATGGACTATCAGGAGGAGGCGGAGCGGGTCGTAATGGCGGTGGATGAATATGAAACCATCCGTCTGATCGATCTGGCTGGCTATACGCAGGAGGAATGTGCTGCACAGATGGGCATTGCCCGTACAACGGTGCAGGGGATCTATAATGATGCAAGGCGAAAGCTGGCAGATGTTTTGGTCAACGGGAAGCTGCTGCTGATCGAGGGCGGAGACGTTGACCTTTGCGAAAGAGAAAATGCAGGCTGCGGCAGAAAGTGCGGAAGCCTCTGCTGCAAGAAGATGCAATAAAATGAGAGATTTAGGAGATGAAACAGATGAGTGAAAATTGTTCCCATGACTGCGGCAGCTGTACAGCAAACTGCAGCAGCCGGAAACCGGCGGATTTTCTGGTTCCGCCCAATGTCCACAGCAATATTAAAAAGGTGATCGGTGTTGTCAGCGGCAAAGGCGGCGTTGGCAAATCCATGGTGACCTATACACTGGCAGTGCTGACCAACAGAAAAGGCAAAAAGACAGCGATTCTGGATGC
>JAUNCB010000032.1 GCA_030526765.1 Bacillota bacterium | reverse complement strand
GAATCTGGATCAGATTGATGCTCCCATTGCTCTGATCAAAAATGCCCCCAGTGAAAAAATGGGGAAAAAGGATATCATCAAAATTGATGCAGAACTGGATCTGGAGCTGGATGCACTGGGTTATATCGACCCTAATGTAACGATCAATGTTGTCAAAAACGGCATTCGTGTGGAAAAATTCCATCCTCAGCTGCCCGAAAAACTGACAAATATCGTTCATTGCAAAAATCCCAGATGTATCACATCTGTGGAACAGGAAATCCCCCATATCTTCAAACTGACAAACAGAGAAACCGGCGAATACCGCTGCATCTACTGCGAATCCAAAGCAAAGAAATAATGGCATGAATGAAGTTCTTCACTCATCTGCGAGGGACTTTGCCTCTTTTATGGATATCACTGAAAAATCCCTTCTATCAGAAAGATAGAGGGGATTTTTCATTTGCCGTTTTATCGTGTATTTCATTTTCCATCGAAACCAATTTCCTTTGTTCAAGAATCCTCTTCCCCCTGCATAAACTGTTATGAAAAACAGTTCGGGAGCGAAATCATGCAGAATCCCCATGTCAAATATCTGAAAACGAAAAATGGTTCCTTTTATCTTTTTTACTTCGAACAGGGCAGCATCCTCTGCCGCCGCTATGCTGCGGATGGCTGGGAAAACGCAGGCAAGGTAGCCGAAAAGACCGCCCCTGTATTTTCTCTTTGCCAGAATGAAACTGCTGCTCACCTGCTTTATTCCGATATCGAAGGAAAGCTTTTCATGGCATCCTCCGCAGATCTGATACACTGGGAGCATCGCTCCATGCAGGAGGAGCTCCATGGCAGGGCAAACGGAAAATACTTTTTTCTCCCCATTGCCGACAGCTTCCATCTGATCTATCATCAGCCTACTGAATCCACGGGAGTGGATTCTCTCATGTATTCAGTCTTTCGGAACGGAAAATGGGATACCCCTTATCAAATCGATCGCTTTCTGCCCATGCCGGGCACACCCTTTCTGGCACGCCGTCTGAGCCGAGCACACATCATCCTCTATTACCGTACAGGCAGAACTGTACTAAGTGCCCGTGAAATGCTGCTGGAGCCCTACACCATGGGAAGCGTGACACCGCTGATTCAGACCCCTGTCCCCTGCTCCGACCTTTCCATCGTGAATGACACCGAAAAAATACATCTGCTTTATATCGTGCGGGGCATGTTTCGCACACAGGTCGTCTATCAATATAAGCATACCTCTGCCATCAGCACGCCCCGTATTCTGTGGGAGGACAGCGGCTGCGATCACTGTCTGATCACTCTGCAGAACAACCGAGTGATTCTGATGTGGACGGTCAACGGGCAGCCCCTGCGCTGTATCTCCGAAAACGGCGGTTCTTCCTTTGGGGCAGTGGAAAAATATACCGATCCCTTCCCCACAAAATGCAGGAAAGCAGAGCTGCTTGGAGCAGAACATGCAGCCTGTAACGCCACAGAATGCTATTTCGATCCGGATCAAGGCAATACCCCTCTCATTTACCCCTCTCACACGCCGCAGGAGGCGAAAACAGAACCATCCGAAGCAGATTATAGCAGAGCATTCATCGCCCTGCAGAAGCAGCATAAGCAGCAGCTGGAGGAGATGTCCGCTTTGCTGGCACAAAGAAGTGAGGAGCTCGCCGCCGTCAATGCCCGCTGGAAAGCCCAGACGGAAAAGCTGGAAACAGCCCTTTCCCGATTACAGCAGGAAAATGATGCCTTACGGGCAGCCTCCGCTGATTCCTGAAATACATCATCCTTCTATCACAGCCTCCAGTATCTCCCCAATCTCCTCCAGAACGGGAAGACAATCCTCCTCCATCGCAGAAAGCCTGCTGCAGTCCAGATGCCCGAACCGCTCCTGCATCTGATACAGAAAAAGGATCCGTTTGCCTGCAGTCTCCTCTCCGTCATACAACAGCCCCAGAACCATCACCGCCGCCACCAGTGCGCTGCACATGCCGCCAATGCCAAAGCCTCCGCTGATGCCGCTGCAGGCAGAAAGAATATCCTCCGACAGCGAAAATCCGTACTCCTCAGCTGCCGCTCGCAGAATGATGCGGGAGCAGGATTCCCCTGCTTCATACTGGATGCGTATCCGTTCTTTCAGCATTTGCCTTCACCCCCTTTTCCCATCCTATGAAAAAAGGGACAGAACGTGAAAAACGCCCCGAATCCAATCGGGGCGTTCCTTTTTTTATAACTGATAATTACCGTTGATGACCTCTTCTTCTTCACCTTCTACAACCTTTGTTGCCAGAGGACGATATTTCCCGCTTTCCCATCTGGGGTTCTGGCTTTTGATCCACAGGAAGGAAAGAAGAATACCCAGCACACCGCAGATGATAGCACATGCGGTTGCGGAAACTGTGGGCAGCAGTTTGGGAATACCAAAATTGCCGATCACAATGCCTGCAATGAAGCCCACAAAGGGCAGACCGTACATGATAACCACTGCATTAAAGAAGGCATTTTCCTGCAGCTCCAGCTCCACCCAATCGCCGATCTCCGCATCGCAGAGATTCTTTGCCTCAATATCCATTTCCGCCTTTGTCATACCTGCAAAGCAAGCTCTGCATTCACCGCAGGCTTCTTTTCTATGGATGGTCGCCTTTACCAGATCATCCTTCACCTCATACACAAGACCTCTCATCTTTTTACCGCCTTTCTATATCATACCGTAGGTTTTATTATTCTGTATACATACCTGATATGATTATACATGAATTTTCATCCAAATAAAAGAGATAAAATTACGAAATCAGTAGGATATCCGTGATTTTTTTCGTTCATATAGCCAGAATAAAAAGCTTTTGCACAGAGCACCCAGCGGTACTGCAAAAATCAGCCCCCAGAAGCCGAACAGCCTGCCGAAAACAGCCAGAGAAAACAGCACAAGCACGGGATGCAGCTCCACCCGTCTTCCTACCACCCGCGGCACAAGGAAGATGCTGTCCGCCTGCTGCAGCAGAAGGATCAGCACCGCTGCATAGATCGCTTTCGCAGGCACACCACTGTTCAAACCGGAAAAAACGGCAAGGATAAAGGCCGTAACTGCCCCGAAATAAGGAATCAGGTTAAAGAAGCCGGAAAGCAGCCCCAGAAAAACAGCATGAGGCAGCCCCACCACCAGAAATGCTGCGGAAAAGAGCACTGCCATAATTGCTGCATCTAAAATCTGTCCTGTGAAATACCCCACAAAAACAGTATATACCTCATGAAACAGCCTCCCTGCTCCGTTCGCCGTCCGCTTTCCCGCCAGCACAGTCAGAAGCTCTCTGCCCACGGAAATCATTTTTTCCTTTTCCGCCAGAAGATAGAAGGCCGCCGCCAGCCCGATCAGGATATCCAGAAAGCTGCTGCCAATGGCAGGGAGAATATCCGCAAAACCCAGAACCTTCCTTTCCATCCACTGCATCATCTGCTCCGTCCAAAGAGAAAGGATCCCCTCCACATTCTGTAAGATCCCCATTTCTGCCAGCTTCAGATTGAGAAGCATAAGAATATCCCCCGCTCTTCCAATGGAATCACTGATCTGCCCTGCAATGCTCTGCAGATCTGCATTCCCGATCTTTCGGACAAAGAAACTGCCCAGCAGATATAACAGCAGCCCTACGGTAAGATATGCATAGGCAGTGCCTACGCTTCTGTTTCGGATTCGGCTGCGATAAAACAGTGTGCTGTTTTTCTCATACACCCTTTGAAAAAAAGCAGCCAAAGGCTCCAGCAAAAGAGAAAAGAAAAGCGCCCAGCCCACAGGCGCAAAAACGGCGAGGAACCTCCCCGCCGTTTGTAATATGACATTTTTCGCATCAGACAGATGAAACAGCACCCCGCCTACACCAGCCAATACCAGAACGGTAAGGATGATGTGAAAGGATATTTCCACGTATTTTTTATTCCATGGAAGCCGCATAGCCTGCCCTCTTTCTTATTTTAGTTTTTTCAGCACTGCCTTCAGATAATCCCATACACGGATGGTGGAAGAAATGGAAAGTCTTTCATCGGGCGTATGCACATCATGCATATCGGGCCCCAGAGAGATCAGATCCAGACCGGGAATTTTTTTCGCAAACAGACCGCATTCCAGTCCCGCATGGATGGCAACCACCTTGGGTTCAGCGCCAAAATGCTCTGTCCAGGCATCTTTGAATATGCTCAGAAGCTCGGAATTGGGATTATACTGCCAGCCGGGATAATCGTTGACCCCAACGACCTTCGCACCGCACAGCTCTCCCAGCAGCTCGATCTTTCTGCAAATGGTTTCCTTTCTGCTTTCCACAGAGCCACGCACTGCATTATCAATAAAAATATGATCCTCTTCCGTACGAACGATACCGATATTACTGGAGCTTTCCACCAGCCCTTCCATATTGGTATCCATGGTCTGCACCCCATAGGGCAGCAGTAACAGCAAGGCAATGATATGATCTCTGACTGCATCTGTCAGCACCTCTTCCGCATCCACCGCCTCTATTGTCATCAGTATATCACTTTCTCTGTCTTTATATTCTGCAAAAAAGGTATCCCGCAGCTCCTGCACCAGAGCTGCCAACTGTTCTTCCTTCGCAGGATCAATGGTAAAGACAGCCTCCGCCTCACGGCAGATGCCATTGTCCATATTGCCGCCGTTTACCTTTACCAGATGATAGGAAAGGCTTTCTCTGATCTCCAGCAGAGCTCTGCCCATCAGCACATTGGCGCTGGCTCTCTGCAGATGAATATCTGCCCCGGAATGGCCGCCCTTCAGCCCACGGATACGCAGTGCATAGGCTTTTTCTGCCACAGGCTTTATCATTCTTTCTGTGGGAAGATACATCCGCATCCGTCTGCCTCCGCAGCAGCTCACCATCAGATAGCCCTCTTCCTCGGTATCCATATTCAGAAAACGCTTACCCTCCAGATCGAACACATCCAGATCTGTCGCACCGCCCATGCCGATTTCTTCCTCTACGGTAAACACACATTCAATGGGCGGATGGGCAATATCCTCTGCATCCAGCAGCGCCAGCATATAAGCAACCGCAATGCCGTTATCCGCACCCAGTGTTGTTCCCTTTGCCTTAATATCATCTCCGTCAATATACAGCTTCAGGGGCTCTGTCAGAAAATCATGCTCTGTATCGGCATTCTTTTCGCATACCATGTCAATATGTCCCTGAATGATCAGGGCAGGTGCGTTCTCATAGCCTGCTGTACCTGCTTTTTTAATGACAACATTCATTCTTTCATCCTGACGGCAGTAAAGACCTCTTTCCTTTGCAAAAGCAACGATATGGTCACTCAGCGCTTTCTCATACAGACTGCCGTGGGGAATATCACAGACCTCTTCAAAATAATGGAATACTTTATCACAACCCAAATGGCTCAATACATTCATTGTTTCATCCTCCTAAAAAATTCATTCTTTCTTATGATATTCCCCCACATACCCATTGTCAATCGTATTTCCGCAAAAAAAGACCGACTGGACCTTTCGATCCAGCCAGCCTTTCTATAAGGGATTCTATGGGAGAAATTATGAGCTTATTCTTTCGGGCACAGTGCCAGACATCTTGCTGTGAAACCGGGGCTGCCCATTGCTTTGGGGAAGCCAACGAAAATCAGCGAACCAACTGCGGGCACCTGATCCAGATTGATCATCAGTTCAACCTGATAGCATTCCTGATCCAGAATGTAATATTCCCCTACATAGCCTTCTGTGCAGGCAATAATGCCGGGGTCTGTATCTGCAGGTTCATGACCAACGGCTTTTACCTTTCTTTCTTTTGCCAGGAATTCCAGAGCGGGGATGCCCCAGCCGGGGAAATGCTTGATGCCGTTTTCATCAAAGTTATTCATATCTTCCCGTTTGCTCCAGCCTGTCTGCATGGCAACGAATGCGCCTTCGGGGATCTGTCCGTATTTTGCTTCCCAGTCCAGAATATCCTGTACGCCAAATACATAGTCTACATTTTCATTTACCTTATCTGTGATATCGATCACGCACAGAGGAAGAACCATTTCTTCCGGCATGATCTGATCCAGTGTCCGCCTGCCCTGAGGGAAATGGCAAGGTGCATCGATATGGGTACCATACTGGCTCACAACAGTATATTTATGTACAAAGAAGCCATCGGGATAATCAAAGGGAACCTCTACTACCATATCGGGGAAGCCGGACCAGTGAGGTGTATCCGGAGAGAATTCTCTGGACAGGTCAACCCATTTATAGTCTTTTTTCCAGCCATCAAATTGATTCCATAACGCTTTATTACTCATAGTCATGCCTCCTTTTCAAACTTTTCACATCTATCTTACAGCTTGGAAGCGATCAGCTTGCCCAGCCGTTCCATACCGATCTCGATCTTTTCGGGAGATACATTACCAAAGCTCAGACGCATGCAGTTTTTGCCCTTGCCGGGATCTGTATAGAAGCCTTCCCCTGCAACGTAAGCAACCTTAAATTTTTCTGCCTCCAGCAGCAGCTCTGTGGTATCAATATCACCGGGCAGCTCTACCCATGTAAACAGACCGCCATCGGGGAATACCCATTTTGTGCCCTTCGGCATATATTTTTCCATGCAAGCCATCATTACATCACGGCGTTCCTTATGGATCGCACAAACCTTTTCCAGATGTGCATCGAAATAGCCTCTGTTGAAGAATTCCGCACACAGCACCTGTGGCATATTGGATGTATGGGAATTTGTAGCAACCTTTACATCAAAGAGCTTATCGATGATTTCCGGTGCGGCATATACATAGCCAAGACGGCTGCCGGGAGAGAAAATCTTGGAGAAGCTGTTTGCATAAACCGTATGTCCCGTTTTATCGAAATATTTGATGGGTTTCAGTTTTTCTCCGCTGTAACGCAGTTCCTGATAAGGGTCATCCTCCAGAATAATCACATCATATTTGCTGCCCAGCTCTGCCAGTGCTTTTCTGCGTTCCTCGGGCAATGTTTTGCCTGTGGGATTCTGGAAGGTGGGGATCACATAAACCATCTTCGGATGATATTCCTGAATCTTCTTTTCTACATCTTCGATCACGATACCGTAATCGTCACATTCCGCTGCAACGCATTTTGCCTGGAACATTTCAAAGCCTTCCACACAGTGAACGAAGGTAGGCGATTCTACGATGATCACATCGCCGGGGCTGATATAGAGCTGACACATCAGGTTCATGGTTTCCAGACCGCCGTTTACGATCATGATATTGTCAGGGTCTGCATCAATGCCCTTGGGCTTCAGCAGCTTATTTGCCACAGCTTCCCGCAGATCCTTCACGCCCATAGGCGCACCGTACTGCAGCATTTCCACGCCTCTGCCGCTGCGGGTCATCAGTTCATTACACATTGCCTGCACCGTTTCCACAGGCAGACCTTCATGGGCAGGTGCACCGCCGCCAAAGGAAATGGTTTCCGGGTCATTCATGGCATTGAACAGCTTTCTCAGAACCAGTGCGGATTTTTCCATATCAGAAATTCTTTGTGCAAATTTCGGCATATCCATACCCCCTCTTTCTCTCTTTTGCAATGCTTATTCTTCCGATGCCTTGAATTCCGCTTCCATCTGATCGAACAGGTTCTGGAATTCTTCGGGATCACCGGTTATTTTATATTTGTGCTCGGGAGCGGGGAATGCCCGTTCCTTTACGTCTTTTACATATTCTGTCAGACCTGCTGTTGCAACCTCTGCAATGTCTGCGTATTTCTTTGTGAATTTCGGTGTAAACTTTTTAAACATACCAAGTGCATCGGCAGCCAGAAGCACCTGACCGTCACAATCCGCACCGGCACCAATGCCATACACAGGAATCGGCAGGATCTTATGCACGAAAGCGCAAACCTCTTCGGGAACGCCTTCCAGCAGAAGCACTCTTGCACCTGCTTTATATACCGCAATGGCATCCTCAATGATGGCTTTTGCACTGTCTGTGGTACGCCCCTGCGCCTTAAAACCACCCATGGAAGCAGAACTCTGGGGTGTCAGCCCAATATGACCGAATACAACCATCCCTGCCTTCGTGATGGCTTCGATCTTATCCGCTACTGCTACGCCGCCCTCCAGCTTGATCGCATCCACATCTGCTTCTTTATAAAAACGTACGGCATTGCGCACGGCATCCTCTGTGCTGGCATGATATGCACCAAAGGGCATATCCCCAATCAGATAAGTATTGGGCGCGCCTCTGCGTACACCCTGGCAATGGGCAATGCTTACATCCATGGTAACAGGTACTGTGCCATTCATACCATAAACGATCATCCCCACAGAGTCCCCGCAAAGGATCATATCCATGCCGGCTTCCTCTGCATAGGAAGCGTAGCAGGCATCATAAAGCACGATCCATACTGCCTGTTCCCCATTTTCCTTCATCTGATAAAGGTCCAGAATGCTTTTCTTTTTCGCCATAAGCGCCCTCCTTCCGTCATCAAAAGACATTTGTCCGCTTGTTTCTATTATTATACACTATTGTCATACATCCGTAAAGTATTGTTTACAATATATATGAAAAATTGATAGCCAGAATTCGCCTGTTTTCATGGCAGTATGTTCCTAACATAAACATTTCGCCATCGGTCATACTAACCTTGCAACACCAAAGCAGCAAAAAATGAAAAAAGCGACAAATCTTGAAGGAGGTTATAAACATGAGTAATTCCAATTCTAATTCCAACAGTAACAAGATCAATGTACCAGAGGCGAGGGCTGCCATGGAGCAGTTCAAATACGAAGTAGCCAATGAGATCGGTGTTCCTCTGAAAAAGGGCTATAACGGCGACCTGACATCTGCACAGAACGGCTATGTGGGCGGCTATATGGTGAAAAAAATGATCGAACAGCAGGAAAAAATGATGGCTGAAAAAAATCAGGGCTAACGAAACAAATCCGCCCAAAAGAAGAACCCCCTTCTGTAACT